>NZ_NALQ01000023.1:0-40680 GCF_008680225.1 Prevotella sp. LMAG:51
GATAAGGGCGAAAAAGACTGTGACAAGGGCTCTGGAACGAAGAAAGCGGCTACTAAAGAAAATGCAGAGGTATCGGCAGATAACAAAGATGGCAGTTGTGTCAATACTACCAGTTCGCATAGTAAAGGAAGTACACCATCGGCAGCAGGCGGCAAAGAAGCGCGCATCGAGAGCTTTCTGGCATATTTCAGCAACTACTGGAACAGTGTTTTGACATCCACGAACAGCAGGCTGCGCCCCATCAGGGTGGTAAACGGCGAGAGACGCAAGAGGCTCGTCAGGCTCCGCCAGAACTACACCGACGAGGAAATCAGCCGCTTCGTGTTCCGCGCCGCCAACTCGCCATATCTAAATGCCCGCGACGGACGGTTGCGACAGCCTGCCGACCTGAACTGGATGCTGTCTACCGACGACCGCATAGTGAAGATCATAGAGGGGAACATGTAGGGCGCTCTTGTGGTTTATCTTGGTTTTTGTCTTTAAATAAAAATTGTTACTCAGCATATCGACATCAGCCCCCACCTAACCTCAAACCCATCCTAACCTTCCCAAAGGGAAGGAACAAGTTACTTCGCATACAGATTTCAGCCCCCACCTAACCTCAAACCCATCCTAACCTTCCCAAAGGGAAGGAACAAGTTACTTTGGCGACTGATTTCAGTCAATCACATTAGCCCCCTCTCGTTCTCCCCCGTAGGGGAGAAGCTAGTTACCATTGTTAATGATAAACCACTGACAATCTAGTAGCTACAGACAATAATCAAAAGCCAATGGCATCTGTCCCTCCCCTACGGGGGAGGCTAGGTGGGGGCTGAAGTTCATTGGCAGGGTAACCTGTTCCTTCCCTTGGGGAAGGCTAGGATGGGTTTGAGAACGAGAGGGGGCTAAAGTGATTGACTGAATTCAGTAGCAGAGTAATCCGCCTTGGGGTTATCCCGGTTTTTGTCTGAAATCGCAGGGGCGGATATTTGTTGTCAGAATATCATATCTGGAGACGGGTAAATGCCTAAATCCAAGGAAACCCCAATGGTGCCCTTATGTTAAAATCGTGTTAAAACATCGTTTATTCCGCCGCTAACCCTCATTTCACACCCTTCGTAGCGGAATAAACGCTGTTTTTTGCTGGAATTTGCAAAATATCGCTATCTTTGCAAAAAGAAAAAAAGGCAAGACTATGTGTGACATCATTGGAAGAAAAAAGGAAATAGCAGAGCTCAGACGATACTACGACAGTGGCAGGGCTGAATTCGTGGCAGTATATGGCCGCAGGCGTGTTGGAAAGACATTCCTCGTAAACGAGGTGTTCCACGACGACATGGTGTTCCACCACACAGGATTGTCGCCATACGACAGGCAACGCAAAGTGACGCTGAAAGCCCAACTGCAGAACTTCTATTTCTCGCTCATCCGCCACGGGATGGAGAATATAGCCCAGCCGAAATCGTGGATGGAGGCGTTCTTCCTGCTGGAGAGATTCCTTGACACTTGCGACAACGGAAGCAGGCAGGTGGTATTCATCGACGAACTGCCATGGATGGACACCGCACGGTCGGGATTCCTGACTGCCCTGGAGGCGTTTTGGAACGGATGGGGAAACATGCGCCACAATCTGCTCCTCATAGTATGCGGATCGGCAACATCATGGATGCTCGACAATCTGATAAGCAACAAAGGCGGACTGTATGGACGACTGACGGGAGAGATCAAGCTCTCGCCATTCACACTGAAGGAAAGCGAAGATTTCTATGCGAGCCGAGGGATAAAGATGTCGAGATACAACGTGGCGCAGGCGTATATGGTGATGGGAGGAATACCGTTTTATATGAATTTCTTCAATCCGGCATATAGTCTGGCACAAAACATCGACACGCTGTTCTTTGCCCGCAACGCAAAACTGGGAGACGAGTTTGAACGACTCTTCAACTCCGTTTTCGACAATGCCGACGACTGCATGCGCATCGTAAGGCTACTCGCCACGCGACATGCCGGATTCACAAGAAAGGAGATAACCGAAAAGACTGGGCTGAAGGCCAACGGGGACCTCACAAAGATGCTGAAGGCACTGATAGGCAGCGACTTCGTGATAAGATACGTGCCGTTCGGTTCGGGCGGCAGGGATGAGCGCTACAAGCTCGTGGACTCATTCTGCTGGTTCTGGCTCCACTTCAAAGAGAGCAAGGAAATAAAACAGGAAGACTACTGGCAGCGGCATCTCAGAGAGAGCGACATCGCCTCATGGCGGGGAATAGCCTTCGAGGAAATTTGCTTCCTGCATATAGCGCAGATAAAACAGGCGCTGAATATCGGCGGAGTATCATCGGTGGAGTCGTCGTATGTGGTGCGTGGAGAGGGAGAACACGACGGCATGCAGATAGACCTGATTATAGAACGTGCTGACGATGTGGTGAACCTGTGCGAGATGAAATTCTACAAATCGCCATTCACACTGACAAGACAATATGCACAGACGCTGACAACCAGGCTGCAGAAGATGGAGGAGAAATATCCTGACTACACCTTCCACCTCACATATATCGGCGGCACGGAACTGGCGAAGAACGAATATTCCGACCTTTTCGTATCCGTATTGACACTTGACGACCTCTTCAGATAATCCCACACAAGCGGTCGCCAGCCGACCGAATGCAGCGTTTAATCACAGCTTGCAGTCGTGCGGCTTATTACTTCGCCTTGCAGCTTTTACCACAAGGCCACTTTTCCGGCAACACCCAAATCTATGGTAGCTGTCACCACACCAAGAGCCTTGAATACTCTTCGCATAGTTGGAATAGTTATGCTATAACCTCTCTCTAATCGGGAAATCTGCGCTCTTTTCACACCTATGCGCTCACCAAGTTGTTCTTGTGTCAAGTTCTGCTCTATACGAGCCTTCTTGATGGCTTCTCCCAAACGATAAGCATGCAATGCATCGTCCACATCACTCTCAAAGGCGTCACGTTTCGGAGTACCAACTTTTCCAAAGTGCTTGTCAAGCACATCGTCCAATGGGGTAAGATTCATCTGTGCCATAATTATTTGTTTTTGAAATATTCTTTTCTTATTGCTTCAGCTTTAGCTATCTCCTTGCCTGGCGTCTTTTGGGTTTTCTTGATAATTCCGTGAGTGGCAATCACCAATGTATCCTTGTCCTTATCCCAAAAGGCAAACAAACGATAAGCGGTTTTGTTGTACAATGTACGAAATTCCCATATCTCCGTGTTTTCCAATTTCTTGAAAAGTTCCTTGTTGCGTTCCCCACCTGCAACACGCTTGATGTTGTAATAGATCTTGTAGGATACCGCTTCGGGTAAACTCTCAATGAAGTTCTGTGCCTCGTCAGTCAAGACAAGTCGGAAGATATTTTGTGACATATATTTTCTATTTGCTGCAAAGATAGGAATTATGTTTCATAAATAAGAAACAATCGGTATTTAAATTTATCTTATAATTCAGATTTAACACAAGACGGTAGCCAGCCGGCAGAATGCAGCGTTGCTCTGCCGGAAAGACGGAATGCCTCTCCATCGCTGATCAAGATATTTTCACTTTCAAAAGAAACGAATCAAAGATTTAGCAGAAAACAATACTCGACAGGTCTATCTTTTAGCAGAAGATAACGCCCGATAGGTCTATCTTTTAGCAGAAAACAACGCCCGATAGGTCTATCTTTTAGCAGAAAACAATGCTCGATAGGTCTTTCTTTTAGCAAAAAACAACGCTCGATAGGTCTTTCTTTTAGCAAAAAACAACACTCGATAGGTCTTTCTTTTAGCAGAAAACACCGCATGATTGGTCTATCTTTTAGCAGAAAACAATGTCTGATAGGTCTTTCTTTTAGCAAAAAGCATTGAAAAACAGTGATATATGATAAATAATCAGTAACTTTGCAACGAGAGTCATAACTCACACAAGATTCTGAAAACAATAACAACCTCTACACGCAATCACTAACTGTAGAGAAAATAAAGGACTTATATGGCAGCTGATTATTTGACAAGAAGCATCGACAAGGCTTTGCTGGAATGGAAAGACAGTCCTCGCCGAAAGCCCCTGCTCGTGAGGGGAGCCAGACAGGTGGGAAAATCATCCACGGTGCGCCATTTGGGAAAGTGCTTCAAACACTTCATTGAAGTAAATTTCGAAAAGACTCCCGAACTGGCAGAACTGTTCAAGGGAAACCGCGACGTGAAGGACATCACAAGAAAACTGTCTGACTATTTCAACGTGCCCGTGACACCCGGCAAGACACTGCTCTTTCTCGACGAGATACAAAAAAGCGAGGATGTGATACACAGTCTGTGGTTCTTCAAAGAAGACTATCCGGAACTCCACGTCATTGCGGCAGGATCGCTCCTGGAATTCGCACTCAAAGACCTTTCGTCGTTCGGAGTGGGACGCGTCAGCTCGCTGTTCGTTTACCCCATGTCGTTCGACGAATTCCTGATGGCAACAGGCGACGACGGACTGCTGGCGGCCAAAAGGGAATGCGGACCGGACAACCCTCTCCCCACCCCATTCTACAACAGGATAACAGAACGGTTTCGCAGCTTCATGCTCACGGGAGGAATGCCTGAAGCAGTGGCAACATACGCAGAGACAGGGTCGTACAGATACAGCAGCGATGTGGTGAATGAAATAATACAGGGCTATCAAGACGACTTCGCGAAATATGGCGCCAAAGCAAACCCCACGCTCCTGAGACGTACACTGATAAGCATAGCCCGACAGACGGGAGGAAAATTCGTATGCAACAGGGTGGAAGGAGACTACAGGTCGGCAGAAGTGAAAAACGCCATCAGAATGCTGTGCGACGCCGGACTGATAATCCCTGCCTACCACACGGATGCCAACGGAGTGCCGCTCGGAGCGGAGATAAATGAGAGAGTGGTGAAATACCTGATTCTCGACAGCGGCATACTGCTCGGCATACTCGGCATCGACGACGACACTGACGAAATAGTGAAGGAGATGATGCTGGAAAGCAGTACAGACCTCGTGGACAAGGGAAGCGTGTCTGAAATGATTGCCGGACTGGAACTGATAAAATATTCATCACCCCAGAAGCGCCACCAGCTATACTACTGGCAGAATATGAACAAAGGCACCTGCGCCGAAGTGGACTACGTGATAGCAAAAGGCAACGAAATAGTGCCGATAGAGGTGAAATCGGGAGTGAAAGGTTCGATGAACAGCATGTATTCGCTTATGAACAACCAACAGAAGCACATATCCCGAGGCATCAGATGTTCGCTCGAGAATTTCGGTTCGTTCATGAGTCCCGCCAACAAGCGCATCGACATAATCCCCCTATACGCCGTGTCGAAAATATTTGAATGAATTACACGCCATATCACCTTATTATATATATAGCAACTTCGCGACTTGAGAAATAGCGGAGAAGATACGAGTAGGTGACGGAAAACTCCTCGTCAACTCGTCAACTCGTCGACTCGTGAAATAGCGGAGAAAGGCGGAAAGGTGGAGAAATATTTTGCCGTGACATAATAAAGACGTAACTTTGCACCCGGTCGGCAAACTGCCGGCTAAGGGGTGCTGCCGCCGTTGCGGATGCTGAGACCATACCCTACAGACCTGATCCGGATAATGCCGGCGTAGGCGAAAACGACTACAATGACTACACTCCCCTTGATTCATTAACGAAAACGACGGGCAATATGGCAACTCTCAGAAACCATAATGCCCACCGCGATATTGGCTTCATGACTGATCGTGGAGAAACAGGGAATAGGATAACCCATCCTAACCTTCCCGAAGGGAAGGAACAGGTTACTCTGCCAATGAACTTCAGCCCCCTCTCGGTCTCCCCCGTAGGATAACCCATCCTAACCTTCCCGAAGGGAAGGAACAGGTTACCCTGCCAATGAACTTCAGCCCCCTCTCGGTCTCCCCCGTAGGGGAGATGCAGGTTACTCCGCTTCGGCAGAGATTGGGAGATGCAGGCTACTCCGCTCCGGCAGAGATTGGGAGATGCAGGCTACTCCGCTTCGGCAGAGATTGGGAGATGCAGGCTACTCCGCTTCGGCAGAGATTGGGAGATGCAGGTTACTCCGCTTCGGCAGAGATTGGGAGATGCAGGCTACTCCGCTCCGGCAGAGATTGGGAGATGCAGGCTACTCCGCTCCGGCAGAGATTGGGAGATGCAGGCTACTCCGCTCCGGCAGAGATTGGGAGATGCAGGCTACTCCGCTTTGGCAATGATTGGGAGATGGAGGGTACTCCGCTTCGGCAGAGATTGAGAGATGCAGGAACAGATGCAGCGCAACTGATTCCCACGACAGAAAAGGGAAGCCAAAAGTAACAAAACAACAATAAAAAAAACAGGTTAAGATGAAAAGAATCAACCAAGTGGCAATGGCAGTGGTATGTACGCTATGCGCACAGAACGCCCTTGCACAGAAAGACGTAGACACCGTGAAGGTGCGCCAGCTCAACGAGGTGGTGGTGAAGGCAGTGAGAGCACAGAAGAACGCTCCATTCGCCGTGGCAAACATCGAGAAATCGGAACTGAAAGACTTCTCAACTACGGGCCGCGAACTGCCATACCTCTTCTCTCGCACACCGGGAATAATATCATGGAGCGAGAACGGTATCGGAACGGGAACGACATACCTCCGCATGCGTGGTGCTGCGGGAAGCCGCATCAACGTGACTCTCGACGGAGTGGCACTCAACTCGCCTGAAGACCAGCAGGTGTTCTGGGCTAACATGAACAGCTATGCCGCACTGCTGGGCAGCGTGCAGATACAGAGAGGTGTGGGAGCGTCGACAAACGGTGACGGTGCGTTCGGAGGTTCGATTTCGCTCGCCACACAGGCGCCTCAGGTGAAGCCGTTCGCCGAGCTGACCGGCTCCTACGGCACCTACAACACCTACAACACGGGTGCAAGCTTCTCCACCGGACTGCTCTTCAACCACCTGATATTCGACGGAGCATACCACGAGACGGCAACCGACGGATTCGTTGACGGCACCCGCGGACGCTCGGGCTCATACTACGGCGGACTGACATGGCTGGGCGACAACTTCCAGATAAGATACAAGAATATCGGAAACTTCGAGAAGACCGGACAGGCCTGGAACTATATCACCGGACCGGAAGGAACTGAGTCTTACAAGCAGATATACGAGATGGGACTGGGACGCAGCAACACACTGCTCGGAAACTACGACAAGGATGAGAACGGCAACTACAAGCTTACTCCATTCACCTACCGCGACGGCACTCCATGGGACCGCACGACGGACAATTTCTACCAGAACCACAACATCCTCTCTGCCACATGGCAACCCTCTGAACACTGGACTCACAATGCCGCCCTGCACTACACCTACGGACGCGGATACTACAAGGACCTGAAGGTGAAGAAGTCGCTGGCTGAGAAATTCGGCATCAACGAACGCAACGACGCAGGCAAGTTCATCAAGAGCGACGCCGTGAGACTGAAGGGACTCACACAGAACGCCTACGGACTGGTGTATAACGTGAACTACAAGGACGAGGAGTGGGACGTGACCGGAGGAGTGAACCTGCAGCAGTTCCGCGGCAGCCACTGGGGATATCTCACATACATCAAGGACGAGGCACTGGAACAGAAATACTTCGACAACCACGGCAAATACAAATACTACGACTCCGACGCACGCAAGGATGACTACAGCGCATTCGTGAAGGCAGCATACACATTCCTCGACAACTGGAACGTATTCGCCGACCTGCAGTACCGCCACGTGGGATACAAGACCGACGGCATCAACGACAAGTTCGTGACGGGAAGCGACGGCAACTACTACGCACAGCGACTCGACGTGGACGACGACTTCAACTTCTTCAACCCGAAGGCCGGAGTGAGCTACACCAACGGCGGACACAAGGCTTACGCATCGGTATCGCTCGCAAACCGTGAGCCGGAGCGCAACAACTATACCGACAACGGCAACTACCCTTACCCGAAGAAGGAGCAGGTGACCGACTATGAACTGGGATACCAGTATACTGGCAACAACTGGCACGCCGGAGCAAACTTCTACTATATGGCCTACGACAACCAGATTGCACAGACAGGACAGACGAGCGACATCGGCGAGGCACTGACCACAAACATCAAGGACTCCTACCGCATGGGTGTGGAGCTGACCGCCGGATGGGCACCGCTCTCATGGATGAGCGTGGAGGGAAACGCCGCTCTGAGCCAGAACAAGATAAAGGACTTCGACGAATATCTGGGCTACCACGTGAACCACTACGACAAGTCTACCCTCGCCTACTCGCCAAGCGCCATACTCAACGGATTCCTGGATTTCCACTATCAGGGTTTCAACGCCACATGGCACACCAACTTCGTGAGCAAGCAGTATGTGGACAACTCTGAGAGCAGCGAGCGCCAGCTGCCAAGCTTCTCTCAGACCGACATCAACATGAGCTACACCATCAACCTGAAGGGCTGCGGACTGAAGAGCGTGAAGCTCGGTCTTGACCTCAACAACATCTTCGACCGCCACTATGCCGTGATGGGCTACGACTGGGGATGGTATGAGGGCGACACCCGCAAGTCTTATCTGGGATATGTGCCGGCAGCGGGATTCACGATGATGGGTAACATCACGCTGAGATTCTAAGATGACGGGGAAAATCCCATCGAGATTATAAATGACGGAATACTTCCCACTGGAATCATAAGACTACATCATGACTGAATTTATCACCGAACACTGGCTCGACATCTTCACCACGCTGCTGGGCCTACTGTATATCTGGCTGGAATACCGCGCACATATCGCCCTCTGGCTCGTGAGCATCATAATGCCGGCTCTCGACATCTGGCTCTACTGGAGCCACGGGCTATACGGCGACGCCGGAATGGCGGCATACTACACCCTCGCCGGCATCTACGGATATGCCATGTGGCGATACGGCACGGCATTGAAGAGCCTGCTGGCGAGAGGTAAGAGGATGGGCGACGCACCGAAGAACGCATTGCCCATCACCCACATGCCAGCAAGGAGATATGCTCCGGTGGCTGTGGCGTTTGTGGCGGCATGGGCGGCAACATACTGGATTCTGGTGAAGTTCACCAACAGTACGGTGCCGCTGCTCGACTCCTTCACCAATGCCCTGAGCTTCATCGGCCTGTGGGCGCTGGCAAAGAAATACATCGAGCAATGGCTGTTCTGGATTGCGGTAGACGTGGTGTGCTGCTATCTCTATGTGGTGAAGGGCATCCCCTTCAAGGCAGGACTCTACGGACTATATGTTGCAATCGCCGTAGCCGGCTACTTCAAGTGGAATCGGATGATGAAAGAACAGACTGTCCGGGCATAGCAACCGCCGACCGGACAACATATAACTGAATAAAAATAGAGGCCATCAACAAGAGGTGGTCTCTATTTTTTTTGTATCGGAAAATATTGCAATGGGAAATTATTGCATCGGATAATATTGCAACGGATAATATTGTATCGGAAAATATTGTAACGGGAAATAAATGTCGTTCATCAGGCTATTTCCCCTATCGGCAATCAAGACTATAACCGCCTGTTCCATCCTCTGCCTATGATTTCTGCCAATCACTTCAGCCCCCTCTCGTTCTCAAACCCATCCTAACCTTCCCCAAGGGCAACCCATCCTAACCTTCCCCAAGGGCAAACCCATCCTAACCTTCCCCAAGGGAAGGAACAAGTTACCCTGCTTTGTCAAAGACATCTTCAGCCAATGACATCAGCCCCCACCTAGCCTCCCCCGAAGGGGAGGGACAGTTACTATTGCCATTGATAAGCCATTGATAATCAGACCACTACTAACGATAATATTACTTGCTATGGTGTCTGTCCCTCCCCTTCGGGGGAGGATAGGTGGGGGCTGGAAGTCTGCGGTCTTGCCATATCATGACAAATTACTCCGCCAATGAACATCAGCCCCCTCTCGGTCTCCCCCGTAGGGGAGATGCTGGTTAGCATTGTTAACGAAAAGCCATTGACAGTCAAGTAGCTGCAAGCTACAATAAGACAGTCTAGGGTATCTGTCCCTCCCCTACGGGGGAGGATAGGTGGGGGCAGAAGTCGGTATGCGGAGTAATTTGTTCCTTCCCTTTGGGAAGGTTAGGATGGGTTACCCATTGGGGGAAGGCTATGATGGGTTATCCTTCGGGGGAGGTTAGGTGGGGGCTGATGTCGGAAGGCGGTTCATATATATATCATGACAAATCCGTCACTAAAACACGAATCCGTCCACGGCATACAGAGGAACATTGGTGACCCATTCCTCCTCCTTGTAGTCGTTCATCGAGATGCGGAATGCCTTGGGCGACTGATTGTCGGCAACGAACTGGCGCAGGCTTTTCGCCCTGACGTTCGTTTCTGCCTTTACCTCCAGCGGCACGATGGCATCTTCGTCATCCTGAAGCAGGAAGTCTATCTCCTGTGTGCTGGCTGCCTTTGAATAATAATATGGCGAGTATCTGAGGATGAGCTGCTGGAACACATACTGTTCGGTCAGCGCTCCCTTGAATTCGGTGAAGATACTGTTACCAGCCACTATGGTAGTGGGCTTCAGACTGGACATGGCGCCAAGCAGCCCCACATCGAGCACGAAAATCTTGAACGCCGCCCTGTCTTCATAACTCACAAGCGGCAACCGGGGAGCCTTCACGTTACACACCTTGTATATCAGTCCGGCATCCTGAAGCCACTGCAGGGCTATCTCATATTCACGCGCCCTTGCTCCCTCTCGCACTACTCCATACACAAACTTCCTGTTCTCCTTGCTCAACTGTGCCGGAAGCGATTTCCACAAGTCCACGATGCGCGGCACAATTTCTGAAGGGGCATGCTTCGACATATCCCTCTGATAACTGCTGAGTATCGCCGTTTGCAGCGCCCTCACCTCCTTCCAGTCCCGGTTGCGACTGAAGCTCAACACCGCCTCGGGCATTCCGCCTACAAAGTAATAATACCTGAGCAGCTCCTGAAACTTGGGCGAGAGCATCGCCATCATATTCCAGTCGCCGGCCATCAGCACTTCCGACAGGTTCTCCTCTCCCATCGCCATCACGAACTCCACGAAGCTCATCGGATGAAGGGTGAGGAAATCAACTTTTCCCACGGGGAACGACTCTCCGCGATGCAGCTCTATCCCGAGCAGCGATCCGGCAGCGATAACATGATATCCGGGAGCATTCTCTGCAAAATATTTCAGCGAAGTGACGGCATGCGGAGCAGCCTGTATCTCATCGAGGAAAATCAGCGTGTCGCCCTCACTGCACGTCACACCCGTCACGGCACCTATAGCCGTGAGAATCCTCGGAATATCGAAATCCTGTTCAAAGAGATTGCGCAGTATCTTCATCTCCTCAAAGTTGACATAAGCCAGCTGCCTGTAGTTTCGGCGTGCAAATTCCTTCACGAGCCAGGTCTTTCCCACCTGTCGCGCCCCCTCCACTATAAGAGGTTTACGATATGCCTTCGCCTTCCATTCCTGGAGTGCTTTGATTGCCGTCCTTTCCATACCTTATACTTTTAATTCACAATAAACATACTGAACATACTAAGTCTCAAGTACTTAGCAACTATTCAAGCATCATTCCATACACATTTCGTGAGGGAACGAACACCATTACTCACACATTTCGTGAGGGAACAAATGCCGTTTCATACACATTTCGTGAGGGAATAACGCTGCAAATATACACATTTTATGAGGGAATGCAATAGGTTTCTCTCACATTTCGTGAGGAAACGGACGAAAAAATCCGGCAGGAACGCGACACGCTGGTCAACGTTTCTGCCGGATTATTATAATGCCTTTGTTTTAACCCAAATCGGTCATTAGGGCGTTTTGGGTTTAAACTTACTTGCAGTTAGGACACCAAGGCTTGAGCTGCTTGAAGAAATCGTTGCCCTTGTCGTCAACGAGGATGAATGCAGGGAAGTCCTCAACGGTGATCTTCCATATTGCCTCCATGCCCAGCTCCGGATATTCCACACACTCGATGCTCTTGATAGAGCTCTGTGAGAGCACTGCAGCCACACCGCCGATGGTGCCGAGATAGAAACCGCCGTGCTTCTGGCATGCGTCGGTGACCACCTGTCCGCGGTTGCCCTTGGCAATCATCACGAGCGATGCTCCGTGTGACTGGAACTCGTCTACGTATGGGTCCATGCGGTTGGCAGTGGTAGGTCCCATAGATCCGCAAGGATATCCCTCCGGAGTCTTTGCCGGTCCGGCGTAAAGGATAGGATGATCCTTGAAGTATGCCGGCATCTCCTCTCCTGCGTCGAGACGCGCCTTGAGCTTGGCATGGGCAATGTCGCGCGCCACGATGATGGTGCCCTTCAGGTTGACGCGGGTGCTGACAGGATATTTCGTGAGTTCGGCGCGCACTGCGTCGATACCCTTGTCGAGGTCAATCTCGATACCCTTTGCTCCCTCGCCCGGCTTGCGGTATTCCTCAGGAATCAGCTCCGACGGGTTGCTGTCCATCTTCTCGATCCAGATACCGTCGGCATTGATCTTCGCCTTGATGTTGCGGTCTGCCGAGCAGCTCACTCCCATACCGATTGGGCAGCTTGCGCCGTGGCGTGGCAGACGGATCACGCGGATGTCGTGAGCCAGGTATTTGCCTCCGAACTGTGCTCCGAGTCCGATCTTGTGTGCCTCCTCCAGGAGTTTGTTCTCCAGGTCGATGTCGCGGAAGGCGCGTCCTGTCTCGTCGCCGGTAGTAGGCAGCGAGTCGTAGTATTTTATAGAGGCGAGCTTCACGGTGAGCAGGTTCTTCTCAGCCGATGTTCCGCCGATTACGAATGCGATGTGGTATGGCGGACAAGCTGCCGTTCCGAGACTCTTCATTTTCTCCACGAGGAATGGGAGCAGTGTGCCCTCGTTCTGTATCGTGGCCTTTGTCATCGGATAGAAGTATGTCTTGTTGGCAGAACCGCCACCCTTTGCCACGCACACGAAGCGGTATTCGTCGCCCTCTGTAGCCTCGATGTCAATCTGTGCCGGCAGGTTGCAGCGTGTGTTCACCTCGTCATACATGTTGAGCGGTGCGTTCTGGGAGTAGCGCAGGTTGTCCTCGGTGAAGGTGTTGTAGACACCGCGAGAGAGAGCCTCCTCATCCTCGAAGTCTGTCCACACGCGCTGTCCCTTCTCTCCGTGGATGATGGCAGTACCGGTGTCCTGGCAGAACGGGAGAATTCCCTTAGCTGCCGTTTCGGCGTTGCGCAGAAACTGCAGAGCCACATACTTGTCGTTTTCTGAAGCCTCCGGGTCGCTGAGGATCTTGGCCACCTGCAGGTTGTGCTCTCTGCGGAGCATGAACTCCACGTCGTGGAAAGACTGCTGTGCCAGGGCTGTGAGCGCCTCTTTTGTCACCTTCAGGATCTTCTTTCCTTCGAACTCTCCTACCGACACACCCTCTTTGGTGAGCAGATAGTATTCAGTATTGTCCTTGCCCATCTGGAACATAGGAGCATACTTGAAATCTGGTTTTGTTGCCATAATGTTTTGTTTTTATAATATTATGTGTCTTTGATTTTCTTTTTTCCGCCTTGCGCCAGCTTGTCCATAGGGGCGTGAGCGCATGGCCTCGTCATGCTACAGTCGTATTGCGGGGGAAGCCAAGGCATCCACCACGTGCAAAGATACAGTTTTTGATTGGAAATGCAATGACAAGGAGTAGATTATTTTTGTGTTGCCTGGTCTTGAGGGGGATGCGATGAGGAGACATCTGTAATTTGAACCGTAAAAACCGACAACGCCAGTAAAGGGAGTGGGTCTGCACTCCTTTGTCTTAGCCAATACATCGGCTGATGATTTTAAGACAAAAACCAAGATAAACCCAAGGCGGATTACTCTGCTTCTGATTTCAACCAATCACATCAGCCCCCACCTATCCTCAAACCCATCCTAACCTTCCCCAAGGGAAGGGACAAGTTACTCTGCTTCTGATTTCAGCCAATCACTTCAGCCCCCACCTATCCTCCCCCGAAGGGGAGGGACAGTTACTATTGCTATTGATAAGCCAATGATAATCAGATAACTACTAACGACAATAATACTAACAATGGTATCTGTCCCTCCCCTACGGGGGAGGTTAGGTGGGGGCTGTTGCCGATATGCTGAGTAACAACTTTTATATAAGAACAAAAACCTTGATAAACCCAAGGCGGATTACTCTGCTTCTGATTTCAACCAATCACATCAGCCCCCACCTAGCCTCCCCCGAAGGGGAGGGACAGTTACTATTGCTATTGATAAGCCAATGATAATCAGATAACTACTAACGACAATAATACTAACAATGGTATCTGTCCCTCCCCTGCGGGGGAGGTTAGGTGGGGGCTGGATGGCAGTATGCGGAGTAATAATTATTGTTCCCCCACAGTTCAGAATTACGAATAGATAACAACTTTCCTGCGCAGCCGGTTTATCCCTCTAAGTTTTTGTCTGAAAATCTGAGGACAAGATGCCAGGAAAGGGAGTGCCCCAGCACTCGCAAATCCCAATAAATCCTTAAGCTAAATCCAAGAATCATTGACTAAAATATAATCAAAAAAAGATCCGTGAAAGACCAATCCGTGTCAAGTCCGTGGTATCCGTGTTTCTTTTTTTATTTGTGTCCCTGCCGCAGGCTGGGGACACAACGGCAACACGGAATAAATTTATCTGTGAGTAACACGCAATTACAATATCTGTGAGTAACACGCAATTACAATATCTGTGTTGTATATTCGCTATTGCCCGTCGCAAAAGAGATTTTTCACCATAATATATATGTTGAATCAGCTTTTTAGTTTATCTTTGCATAAGATAAGCTTCGGCTCGGCATAAGAAATAAATACATTTATTTCATTCTGCTCTCGCCTTGCATTATCTTTGCATAAGATAAGCTTCGGCTCGGCATAAGAAATAAATACATTTATTTCATTCTGCTCTCGCCTTGCATTATCTTTGCATAAGATAGGCTGCACCTCAGCAAATTATTCAAACAAGTTTGATATTTTGCATTCGGTTTGCACTATCTTTGCATATATTTTACTATTGCATATAATTTCTTCATATTAGCATATCATAAGACAACGACATAGATGAAAGAATTCGTAATATCAGAAGTCAAGGCCGAAACAGCCGTACTCGTGGGACTCATCACGAAGGAACAGGACGAGGCCAAGACCAAGGAGTATCTCGACGAACTGGAATTCCTTGCCGACACCGCCGGCGCCGTCACCGTGAAGAGATTCACGCAGAGAGTGAACGGTCCCAACCAGACTACATACGTGGGCAAGGGAAAGCTCGAGGAGATAAAGCAATATATACTCGACGAGGAAGACGCAGAGAGAGAAATCGGTATGGTGATATTCGACGATGAGCTCTCGGCAAAGCAGATTCGCAACATCGAAAACGAGCTGAAGGTGAAAATCCTCGACCGCACATCCCTCATCCTCGACATCTTCGCCATGCGCGCACAGACCGCCAACGCCAAGACGCAGGTGGAGCTGGCGCAATACCGCTACATGCTGCCACGACTGCAGCGACTATGGACCCACCTCGAACGACAGGGAGGAGGATCTGGTTCGGGAGGCGGAAAGGGAAGCGTGGGACTGCGCGGACCGGGTGAGACGCAGCTCGAGATGGACCGCCGAATCATCCTGCAGCGCATGTCGCTGCTCAAGGAGCGACTCGCCGAGATTGACAAGCAGAAGACCACACAGCGCAAAAACCGCGGCCGCCTCATCCGCGTGGCACTCGTGGGATATACCAACGTGGGAAAGTCTACGCTCATGAACCTCATGTCGAAGAGCGAGGTGTTTGCAGAGAACAAACTCTTCGCCACACTCGACACCACGGTGAGAAAAGTGGTGGTGGAGAACCTGCCGTTCCTGCTCGCCGACACCGTGGGATTCATACGCAAGCTGCCCACAGACCTCGTTGACTCCTTCAAGAGCACCCTCGACGAGGTGCGCGAGGCCGACCTGCTGCTGCATGTGGTGGACATCAGCCACCCCGACTTCGAGGAGCAGATAAAGGTGGTGGACAAGACTCTCGCCGACCTGGGATGCGCCGACAAGCCGTCGATGATAATCTTCAACAAGATAGACGCATACACATGGGTGG
Organism: Prevotella sp. LMAG:51; assembly: GCF_008680225.1. Classification (NCBI taxonomy): domain Bacteria; kingdom Pseudomonadati; phylum Bacteroidota; class Bacteroidia; order Bacteroidales; family Prevotellaceae; genus Prevotella; species Prevotella sp. LMAG:51. The sequence continues at coordinate 16,130 of NZ_NALQ01000023.1, forward strand.
AAAAAGAGGCCGACGACCTCACGCCTGCCACAAAGGAGAACATGACCCTCGACGACCTGAAGAAGACCTGGATGGCGAAGATGGGAGACGACTGCCTCTTCATCTCGGCACGCGAGAAGATAAACATTCAGGAGATGAGAGACGTGATATACAAGAGAGTGAGAGAGCTGCACGTGCAGAAATACCCTTACAACGACTTCCTGTATCAGGACTACAGCGAGGAAGAACAAAATTAAAAAGAACCCCATACACCACACACACATCATGCGCACACTCACACCATCAGAGATAAAGCGGCTCGAAGAGAACCGCTGCCACGCTGAAGACTGGCAGAAAATCACCGTGGGAGAGAACTTCTCTGCCGACAGGCTCTACGACGTGCAGTTCATAGGAGAATGCAGCATAGGGTCTAACAGCGACACCGTGACCACGGACATGGGATACGAACTGCCCACCGGAATACGACACGCACGCATCATAAACTCCACCATCGGAGACAACACCCTCGTGGAGAACGTGAGCGCATTCATCTGCAACGCCGACATCGGCGACAACTGCATCGTCAACAACGTGAGCGTGATACAGACCACCGAAGGCACCACCTTCGGACAGGGAAACACCATCAGCGTGATGAACGAGGCGGGAGAGGGAAACGTGGTGCTCTATTCCGGACTCACAAGTCAGATAGCAGCCCTCACAGTGCTGCCGCCATGCTTGGGCGAACAGTATGACGACGCCGACGCCACCATAGAAGCCCGACGCCAGGCTAAAGACGCCGTGAGGAGAATGGTGATGGAGGAGGTGATGAGCCGGATGCCGAAGCGCACGCTGATAGAAGACAACGTGCACATCACCGACACAATAGAAATCACCAACTCCTGGATAACCCAATGGACAGAGGTGAGGGGAGCGCAGCGCATCAGCGAGACCACGCTGTGGAGCCGACGGGACAACAGCGTGTTTGTGGGAGCCGGAGCGATAATCGACGGATGCATCGTCACCCTCGGCTCGTCGGTGAGCAACAATGCGATAGCCAAAAACTGCTTCATCGGCGAGAACTCCACGCTGACCGACGGATTCTCAGCCACCGACAGCCTCTTCTTCGCCAACTCATACATGGCCAACGGAGAGGCATGCGCCGCATTCTGCGGACCGTTCAGCGTGAGCCACCACAAGTCAACGCTGCTCATCGGAGGAATGTACTCCTTCTACAACGCCGGTTCGGGAACCAACTTCAGCAACCACGCCTACAAGATGGGACCCATCCACTATGGCATCATGGAGCGCGGAGCCAAGACGGCGAGCGGCGCCCACATCCTATGGCCGGCACATATCGGAGCCTTCACGATGTGTATGGGCAAGATTGCCACACATCCCGACACCTCGTCGCTGCCGTTCTCATACATCATCGGCGACGGCACCGACACCTACATCGTGCCGGCACGCAACATCGCCACCGTGGGCACCTACCGCGACACCGCAAAATGGCCACGCCGCGACATGCGCCCGCAGGGCAGCCGCCGGAGCATGGTGGACACCGAGTGGCTCAACCCCTCAACGATGACCAAGGTGGTGGAGGCGAAGGTGACGCTCGAAGCCCTGCGCGACCAGAAGGGGGCCAGAGAAGTGTATCAGACCGCCGACGGGTCGCTGATAAAGCGGTCGGCGCTCGAAAAGGGAATATCGCTATACACGCTCGCCATAAAGCTATATCTCAACCGCCATCTGAAGTCGGCCGACGAGGAGGCGGACTACAACACCTCGTTTGACGACACACCGGCGAGCCAGACCTTCGGCAGACCGCTCAGCAGGGGAGCGTCGCTCTTTGCCGACCTCGGCGGAATGCAGATAAGCAACGCCAGCGTGATGCGCATCGTGGACGCCATCACCAGCGGAAACATAGACACCACAGAAGACCTCATGGCAGAGATATGCCGCTACTACGACGGCGGAAGTCTCGACACCGACATCGACAGGAAACTGGCACTGCGTATCGCTGATGCCATCTACGGATGGAACAGTATGGATGCCGACGACCGCCGCCGCCTGATAGGCAGCTGTCATGAGGCGCGCCGCGAATGGTATGATATGGTACGCCGCGACGCCGAGCGCGAATACGAACTGGGCGACGTGGACGATGCCACTCTGAACGGATTCCTGGCGAAACTCGAAGAGGAGGAGCCGGCTTAGTGAATCAGAGGGGACAGATTGGGTGGACTTGGTAAGTCTATCATGATATATGAAAAGACTAATTGCCACCAGCCCCCTCCTAACCGCTAACCCATCCTAACCTTCCCAAAGGGAAGGAACTGGTTACTCTGCCAATGACATCAGCCCCCACCTAACCTCCCCCGTAGGGGAGGGACAGATACCATTGGCTGACTGTCATCGGTTTGTCATAAAGCAAGACTAACCTGCATCCACCAGTCTATGACAGTAACAGAGTAACCTGCATCAACCTGTCTTTGACAATTCGGAGTAACCTGCATCTCCCAATCTCTGCCGAAGCGGAGTAGCCTGCATCTCCCCTACGGGGGAGAACGAGAGGGGGCTGAAGTTCATTGGCAAAGTAACTTGTCCCTTCCCTTGGGGAAGGTTAGGATGGGTTTGAGAACGAGAGGGGGCTGAAGTTCATTGGCAGGGTAACCTGTCCCTTCCCTTGGGGAAGGTTAGGATGGGTTTGAGAACGAGAGGGGGCTGAAGTTCATTGGCAAAGTAACTTGTCCCTTCCCTTGGGGAAGGTTAGGATGGGTTTGAGAACGAGAGGGGGCTGAAGTTCAGTTGCAAAGTAACAACAAAAAAAACAAGAAAGAACAAATTATTATCCTAAAATAAATATTATGAAATTAAAGTCAATGTTTGTAGCCTGTCTCGCCGTGTTTTCCATCGGCACACAGGCAAAAGATTACAAGTATGTGGCGGTGCCCGGCGACCCTATGCACGCCCGCATCTACACCCTCGACAACGGACTGAAGGTGTATCTCTCGGTGAACAGCGAAACACCGCGCATCCAGACCTACATCGCAGTGCGCACCGGCAGCAGGAACGACCCTGCCGAAACCACCGGACTCGCACACTATCTGGAGCACCTCATGTTTAAGGGAACATCAAAGTTCGGTACCGTAGACGCCGCCAAGGAGAAGCCATACCTCGACGACATCGAGCGCCGCTACGAGCACTACCGCAAGCTCACCGACCCGGCACAGCGCCGGCAGGCATACCACGAAATCGACAGCGTTTCGCAGATTGCCGCAAAGTATTTCATCCCCAACGAATACGACAAGCTCATGTCGTCAATCGGAGCCGAAGGCACCAACGCCTACACCAGCAACGACGTGACATGCTATGTGGAGAACATCCCCTCAAACGAGGTGGAAAACTGGCTCAAGGTGGAGAGCGACCGCTTCCAGAACATGGTGATACGCGGTTTCCACACAGAGCTCGAGGCTGTGTATGAGGAGTATAACATAGGACTGGCAAAGGACAACAACAAGCTCTGGAACTCGCTCCACAAGCTGCTCTATCCCACACACCCATACGGCACACAGACCACTATCGGCACCCAGCAGCATCTGCAGAACCCTTCGATAACAAACATCAAGAACTACTTCCGCAGCTACTACGTGCCAAACAACATGGCAATCTGTCTGGCTGGCGACTTCGACCCCGATGTGGTGATAGCACAGATAGACAAGTATTTCGGATCATGGAAGAAGAGCGACAACCTCTCGTTCCCCACCTACGCCCCCGTGGCTACCATCACATCGCCACGCGACACCACAATCGTGGGACAGGAGGCATCGTGCATGATGCTGGGATGGAAGTTCGACAAGGCTGCATCGCTGCAGTCTGACACCCTCGACGTGATTTCTGAAATGCTCTCAAACGGCATGGCGGGAATCCTCGACCTCAACGTGAACCAGAAGATGAAATGCCAGTATTCCGCAGCATTCTGCAACGGAATGAACGAATACTCTGAGTTCATCCTCTTCGGCCAGCCGATGCCGGGACAGACTCTCGACAGCGTGCGCGACCTGCTCCTCGGTGAGCTCGCTAAGCTCAAGACAGGCGACTTCAGCGACGACCTGCTGCCATCGGTGGTAAACAACATGAAGCTCAACTACAACAACCAGCTCGAGAGCAACCAGTGGAGAGCAAACGAGTTCGTGCAGGCTTTCGTGAACGGAAAAGACTGGAATGACCACGTGACATATCTCGACCGCATCTCCCGGATGACCAAGCAGGACATCATGGCATTTGCCAGAAAACACTTCGCCGACAACTACGTGGCAGTGTACAAGAAGGAGGGTGTGGACAACACGCAGAAGAAGATAAACAAACCGCAGATCACCGCCATCCCGTCTAACCGCGACCTGCAGAGCCAGTTCGTTACAGAGATCATCAACTCTAAGGTGGAGCCTATCAAACCACGCTTCGTTGACTACGACAAAGACCTCACCAAGGCGCAGACAAAGAAGAAGCTCCCCGTGCTCTACGTGAAGAACAAGACCAACGACCTCTTCGTGCTCAGCTATCGCTACGACTTCGGCGAGGAGGCAAACAACATGCTCGCCTATGCTGCCGACTATCTCAGATATCTCGGCACTGACAAGATGACCGCCGAGCAGCTCAAGCAGGAGTTCTACAAGCTGGCATGCGACTACAGCATCAACGTGAATACCGAGAATATGAGCATCACCCTCAACGGTCTGAGCGAGAACATGCCGCAGGCGATGACTCTCTTCGAGAACTTCCTCCAGAACGCCAAGGTGGACAAGGAAGCCTTCGGCCGCTGGGTGGAGAGCGACCTCAAGGCGCGCCAGGATGCCAAGATGAACCAGGAGCAGAACTTCAGGGCTCTCGCCAAATATGCCATGTATGGCCCATACAACACTCAGCGCAACATCCCAAGCAACGAACAGCTGAAGAACCTCGACCCGCAGAAGCTCATCGATATGCTCAAAGACCTGAAGAACTACAAGCACACCGTGCTCTACTACGGACCGATGGAGGTGAAGGACATGGCAAAGGTGGTGGACAAATACCACGCACTGCCCAAGAAATTCAGAGCCGACCCTGAGAGCCGACCATACAAGATGGAGCTGACTCCTGCCAACGAGGTTGTGATTGCGCCATACAAGGCAAAGAACATCTACATGTATCAGTATCACAACGAGGGCAAGAAGTGGACACCTGAACACGAGGCGATGATAAACATGTTCAACGGATACTTCGGCGGCGGCATGAACACCGTGGTGTTCCAGGAGCTGCGCGAGAGCCGCGGACTGGCATACAGCGCATGGGCAAGTTATCTGACACCATACCGCCCGGCCGACTCGGAATTCTTCCTCACCAGCATCATCTCTCAGAACGACAAGATGACGGACTGTATCGCCACCTTCAACAGCATCATGAACAACGTGCCGCAGTCGGAGAAGGCATTCGAAATCGCCAAGCAGGCAGAAATGAAGCGCATCGAGGCAAGCCGCACCACTAAGCTCAACATCATCTACAGCTATCTCAACGCCAAGAAACTGGGCTACGAATACAGTCTGCAGCAGAAGGTGTATAACGTGCTCCCGAAGATCACGCTGCAAGACCTCGTGAAGTTCGTCAACGAGAACATCGCCAACAAGCCTTTCCGCTACATCATCCTCGGCGACGAGAGCGACATCGACATGAAGTCGCTCGAGAAGATCGGACCGGTGAAGAAACTCTCTACAGAGGAAATCTTCGGATACTAAACCGGGGACAAGTAGACTAATAGACGAGATACGAGTAAATAAGTAAACGAGTTACTAGTAGACGAGATACGAGTAGACAAGTAGACAATCAGACGGGCAGTCAAGCTGACAAGGATATTCCTTCGTCGGCTTGTCTGCCCGTCGTTTTATTAAGAGGACTTGTATTCATTATCAGACAAAAAACGGGATAAAACCCTGTATCCTTTTGCGAGCCTTACGGCTTGATTCCTGCCACACAGGTCGCCCTTACGAGAGCAAGCTCTCGACAGTCTACCTGTATGACAGGAATCGGTGGCGACCTTGTCACCACCTCGCAAAAGAATACAAGCGATAAACCAAGATAAACCGGCTGCACAGGAAGCCGTTTCCTATTCGTAATTCTGAGCCGTGGGGAAACAATTATTATTACTCCGCATACTGCCATCCAGCCCCCACCTAACCTCCCCCGAAGGGGAGGGACTGATACCATTGGCTATCTGATTATTACCCATGGCAATTTGATTATTACCCACAGTAATCTGATTATCGGTGACTTATCATTAACTAGAGTAACCTGCATCCAACAGTCTTTGACAAAGCAGAGTATCTGTCCCTCCCCTTCGGGGGAGGCTAGGTGGGGGCTGAAGAGATTGACTGAATTCAGTAGCAGAGTAACTGTCCCTCCCCTTCGGGGGAGGCTAGGTGGGGGCTGAAGTGATTGACTGAATTCAGTAGCAGAGTATCTGTCCCTCCCCTTCGGGGGATGGACAGATACTCTTGGTTCGTCTAAAACAACAAGAGGACAAGTGAAATTCAGTCTTTTTTAAAAAGCCCAAACGGAGTCTGCCATATTGGGGACAAATGGGCAACATCCGTGCAGCAAACGTGCCCAAGTGGGGTAACGTGCTTGCCCATGTTGGGTAACGTGCTTGCCCATGTTGGGTAACGTGCTTGCCCATGTTGGGTAACGTGCTTGCCCCAAGTGGGCAAGCACCGTGCCCCAAAATGGTACAAAAGTATTATATGAAACGCTTGTAAAGGAACGTATAGCAAAAGCCACAGAACTGATGACCGCTCCGTGGCTTGGTGACGGTGAAAAAAAACTTGGCATGATTTGAGCCTCATATTTTTTCTCACTCAAATCATACCAAGTTATTATATAGGGTGTCCAATTCTATGTTCTCGTTTTTGAGTGCGTTCTTGTAACTTAACTCCTTAAGAATCAGTAAATAAGATATAAAATATAATACAAATATAACTATCAAAATATCAGCTGTGAATTAACTCACGATTATATTTTACTTAGCGAATGATTATCAATGATTTAGATGGTTGTTACATTGTTTTTGATACTAAAAACAGGAACATGGAACTGGACACCCTACCAAATTACTATACGTCGCTTCGAAGTTATCACACATAAGATTCTCTGGAAATTTATTCAAAACTCCATCCAATCCACAGACTTTCGGTAAATCATTCATAGATGGCAAACTTAAACCATGCTTTTCTGGATTTCTGAGTGCAGACGCAATGCTTGCACCTGCACCTAATATTACGACATGCGAACCTCCTGACAAATGTACATCTTTGATATTCATAATATTATTATTTTACAAGAAACCACATGCCATCATTATCCTTGCCTTCATGCTTTATAATGCCTTTCTTTTGCAAAGCTGAAAGGTCACGTTCGATGGTGCGTTGGCTCACCGACAAAGTCTCCGACATTTTCTTGCCGGTGATTGTCGGAGACTCTTTGATGAGATTGAGAATTCTCCGTTGACGTTCAGTGAGTTTCATCTCCGACACGTCTCCGTCATGGTCTCCGACATTCGGAGTGTCGGAAGAGGCGAAGATGATGGTCTGGAATTGGGTTGGAGTTGATTTGAACATGGGTTTTAGCTCGTCCTTATAACCTTCCAAGGCTTTGGTCTCATTGCAGATGCGTGTGAGTCCCTTTGACGATACCATCATTATCAATGCCAAAGAAAAGGGAACCACCCAAGCCATTGGCAAAAGCGCTTACGCCTTTCAGCTAACTCTTAGGTTTCTTCTCTTCAAGCATTACCTTGTAGTCGTATGCAGTGCATTCGCTGATCAGATTATCAATTTCCATATCTCTTGAATTTATATGAGCCACGGACGAATGGTAGATTCTTCCAAGTAATGCAAAGATAATAAATTTCCTTCATTTACTAAAAGACTTGTAGCCCAATATGAGGTCCTGATTATGTCTTTCATACATTTTTAGCATAAACACGCCAAGAAAAAACGACAAAATGAAGGAAACCATCTTCCCCCACCACCATTATTTTTTATGATTTATCAGTATTGACAGAAATACACCCTGACTTCGGCATCGTGTCAACCCTGAATCTTCATCAAATGGATATTTCCTTTTACAGACAAACACTGTGAAGCCCGATATCAGGTGCACAAAGATGAAAAATTGATTACTACATTGAACGGTCTAATTAGCGATTTAGGTTAAAGGTGTTTAAGAAGGTGACGAAGACAACCAAAACTCTCATTCCAACCTTCATCACGCCTTATGGGCTATATAATAATATGTATGATAGAAAGATAAATAAGCAAGTAACAGGAAACGACTTATTCTTAGTGTCACATTCTTGAGGGCTGTACTTCCTTTTCTTTGTAGCCACCATACTTATAAATCGGTCATCAGGGCTTGAATATTTGTTAAAAACGGATTCAAACATCATTTTCTTTCCGCCGAACGGGCGATATGAAGGAGAAAAACACTATATTTGTAAATTCTTAGAAATCCCTGCTGTCATTTTGCGAAGCCTCAACAACCGACGCCAAGCGAATAATCGGAGCACTGCCGAGGAGGAACCTTGCCAACGGCATCAGCAATATGCCAACAAAGTCTCCCCATGACTCCAGCGGCAGCAGGACACGGATATAACCCCAAAACGGTCATTAGGCCGTTCAATGGTAGTATTTGATAACTGCTTGCAGTCTTTTGCTTTTTATAAGGCGTCTTTTGTCCGTTTTTAATTCGCAATAGCTCGCTATTACTCATTAAAAGCCAAACAAAATCCACACTTCTAAAATACCAAAATCCGAGCAAGCCCTAACGCCCGATTTGGGATAAACAAATAGGAATCATAACAAAAAAAACATAACACCACACGATGACCACCACGCCGAAGACAACACTACCAGAGGAGTTCTCCACATACACCCGGGAAATCATGGGAGAGCAGCGGTGGACGCGTTTTGCTGAAGCCATGGGTGAGGAACCGCCGGTGAGCGTGAGACTGAACCCGATGAAATTCCGCTCCGACAGCATGGCACTGCCGGCAGAGGAAGACGAGCCCGTGGAATGGTGTCGGGAGGGACGCTATCTCAAGGAGAGGCCGATGTTCACTCTCGACCCCCTGCTACACGCCGGAGCATACTACGTGCAGGAGGCTGCCTCGATGTATATCACCCAGGTGATACGCGACCACGCACCCGCCGACCGTCCGCTGATGGTGCTCGACCTGTGTGCCGCACCGGGAGGGAAGTCCACCGCCATGCGCAGTGTGCTGCCCGAGGGAAGTCTACTGATGACCAACGAGCCGATGCGCCCCAGGGCAAACATCCTGATGGAGAACATACAGAAGTTCGGACACCCCGACGTGATAGTGACAAACAACTATGCCATCGACTACCAGCGCAGCAGACTGCAGTTTGACGTGATACTCGCCGACGTGCCCTGCTCCGGCGAAGGGATGTTCCGCAAAGACGAGGGGGCGATAAGGGAATGGTCGGTGGCTAACGTGAAAAAATGTGCCGCACTGCAACGGGAGATTATCACCGACATCATGCCGTGTCTGAGAAACGGCGGACTGCTAGTATACTCCACCTGCACATACAACAGGCAGGAGGATGAGGAGAACGTGGACTTCATCTGCTCTGAATGGCAGATGGAAAAGCTCTCCGAGAGGCATTTCATTCCGGGCGAGACCCGATCAGAAGGTCTGTATATGGCGGCTCTGCGACAGACGGGAAGCGATGCCTCTCAGCAGACCACAATCAGTATGCTCGACTCCTCGGCAACGAAAAAGGACAAGAAGCAGAAACGATGCGGAAAGGCGTCGGCAGAACAGTCCGTGAAGGGGGCTAAGGAGATGAGCGGATGGATAAAGGGAAACGAGGACTTCAGCATCACCACGCTCGGACAGCGCTTCGTGGCGGTGAGGAAACAGTGGCGCAACGTGTATGACACCGCAATGGAGAAGCTGCGCGTGATGCATGCCGGCATCGAACTGGGAGAGCCGAAGGGCAAGGACATCATACCTGCCGAAGGTCTCGCCCTCTCAACGGCATTCAACCCGGAAGCCTTCGCCACGGCGGAACTCGACCGCGACACTGCGATTGCCTATCTCAGACGCGAGCCGATACAGTTGCCGCCTGACACACCGCGCGGATTCGTGGCTGTGGGGTATCAGGGGCTGAACCTGGGATTCGTGAAAAACCTGGGCAACCGCACCAACAACCTCTTTCCGCAGGAATGGAGAATAAGGATGCAGAACGATGCATAGGTCTGGTGTCAGCCACACCTGACCGCAGACCCATCATAACCGCAGACCCATCCTAACCTTCCCAAAGGGACAACCCATCCTAACCTTCCCAAAGGGACAACCCATCCTAACCTTCCCCAAGGGAAGGAACTGGTTACTCCGACTAAATGTCATCAGCCCCCACCTAGCCTCCCCCGTAGGGGAGGGACTGATACCATTGGCAGACTGACTGTCATCGGTTTGTCATAAAGCAAGACTAACCTGTATCGTCCCAAAGTGGAAATAACAATGCAAGGTAACCTGCATCTCCACAAGGGAAATAACAGCGCAAGGTAATCTGCATCTCCCCTACGGGGGAGAACGAGAGGGGGCTGAAGTGATTGACTGATGTGATTGGCTGATGTGATTATCTGAAGTCTTTGACAAAGCAGAGTAACTTGACCCTTCCCTTGGGGAAGGTTAGGATGGGTTTGAGAACGAGAGGGGGCTGATGTTCATTGGCAAAACCATTGGCTGATGTCGTCTGGAAGCAGCGAGCACCATAGTGCTCCAAATCCGGAAAAATCCCAACCGAATCCAAGACTCATTGGCAAAATAATATCAAAGAAAAAAATCCGTGAAGACCAATCCGTGCAAAGTCCGTGATATCCGTGTTTTTTCTTTGATTTGTCCACGCCGAAGGCTGTGGACACGATGTCAAAGGAGGGAAAGGATTCCAGTGTGAAAGCATATAGTGTCCATCAGCCTTCGGCGATGGCCACAGGTCAAAAAAAACAAAACACAGATAACACCGAGGAACACGGATTAATCTTTCACGGATTATTTTTTGACCTGAAATCTTTGGATTTCTATATGGATTTCAGAGGATTTGCGAGTGCTTGGGGCACTCCCCCATTCAACAAATGAGAGATTTGCAAAACTTGAATAAGTAACATATATATAAATACGATAAACCTAACAAAAAAACATAATTATGCTGACAGCAACCGAAATACAGGAGAAAGTGAACGCATACATCGCATCACTTCCCTACGAGAGAAAACCAAAGTCGCTCTACGACCCGATAGAATATGTGCTCGCCGCCGGCGGAAAACGCATACGCCCGTCGTTCGTGCTCATGGCATACAACCTCTTCCACGACGACGTGGACAGAATACTGCCCGTGGCTACGGCACTGGAGACCTACCACAACTACACACTGCTACACGACGACCTCATGGACAAGGCGGACATGAGGCGTGGCAGACCCACCGTACACAAGAAATGGGACGACAACACGGCGATCCTCTCCGGCGACACAATGCTCGTATTGGCATACGAACACCTGGCGAAATGCGACACCAAATATCTCAAGCCCGCTCTCGACCTCTTCACCGAAACGGCACTGGAGGTGAGCGAAGGACAGCAGTTCGACATGGAATTCGAAACGCGCAACGATGTGGCTGAGGAGGAATACATCGAGATGATACGATTGAAGACAAGCGTATTGCTGGCTTGCGCACTCAAGATGGGTGCCGTGGTGGCTGGGGCTTCGGATGCCGACGCCAACGCTCTGTATGCCTTCGGAGAGAAGGTGGGACTGGCGTTCCAGCTGCAGGACGACCTGCTCGACGTGTATGGCGACCCGAAGGTGTTCGGAAAGGCTATCGGCGGCGACATCACATCAAACAAGAAGACCTTCATGCTCATCAACGCCTTCAACAGAGCCGACGCCGGGACGCGTGGCGAACTGGAGAGATGGACCACGGCGACGGAATTCGATCCGGCAGAGAAGATTGCTGCCGTGACGGAGATTTACAACAGGCTCGGAATCGACAAGCTCGCCGAACAGAGGATAAAGGAATACTTCGAACAGAGCAGACAGCATCTCGACGAACTCTCGGTGAGCGACGACCGCAAGGCGGTGTTGCGCGAATACACCGAGAGAATGATGAACAGAAAGAAATAACGAAACACCCACAAAAAGAGAGGAAATGCCATACAGAAGACTCCCCAATACCGACAAGTCGAGACTCAGTGCACTGAAGACGCTGCTCGACAACAACGACATATACATGGCCCGCGACAGGTTTCTGGAATGGAAAGACATAAACCAGGCGCGCACCTGCTACGACAAGCTGCTCACGGCAGTGACGCAATACGAGGTGGACAAAAAGGCGCAATGGCGGAGCGGAACGAAAATAGACCAGCTGCAGAAAAAGGCTTACATGTATGAGAGCCACTTCATGCAGGTGTTGCTCATGGCTGTGACAAGAGGGGAGATAAAGCGCTCTAACCTGAAACTCTACGGACTGGAGGAGACCGCCACCATGATTCCCGTGGACAACAGCATAGGGTCGATAACGGAATGGGGACCGAAAATCATCAGCGGAGAGAAAAACCGCGTGAAGAAGGGTGGCAGACCGATTTACAACCCCACGATAGGAATGGTGGAGACCCACTTCGACATCTTCAAGGAGGCTTACGACAAGCAGAAGGCGCTGCAGAAACGCACAAGCGAAATGGAGCAACGGCTCAAGGAGATACGACCCGAAATCGACGAACTGATACTGCGCATCTGGGACCAGATAGAGGCGCACTTCAGCGAGGAGGGAAAACTCGTGATAGACCGAGTGGCCGACTGTGAGCGCTTCGGCATACGTTACTACATGCGCCGCAAGGAGAAACGCAAGATGCAGGAGAAGGAAAAGGAAAACAAACAGGAGAATGAACAATGATTGACACGCATACTCATATCGACGGCGAGGAATTCGCCGAAGACCGCGCGCTGGCCATACAGCGGGCACAGGATGCCGGAGTGGAGAAAATCTTCGTGCCGGCAATCGACCTCAAGAGCATCGGCAGCGTGGTGGACACATGCCGGCAGTTTCCGGGCTACGCCTACCCCATGATAGGTCTCCACCCGGAGGAGGTGAAAGAGGACTGGAAAGACGCAGTAGGCCAGATGCGCCGGATTCTCGACGAGCAGAGGCAGAAAGCACCGTCGGCAGACAACCCTCCGTTCATCGCCATCGGCGAGGTGGGACTGGACTTCTATTGGAGCCGCGAATTCGAGAAAGAGCAGCTGGAGGCTTTCGAGGAGCAGGTGAGATGGTCGATAGAGGCCGACCTGCCGCTGATGATACACTGCCGCAAGGCACAGAACGAGATGGTGGGAATACTGCGCCGCTACGAACGGGAACTGCGCCGCGGAGGAGTGTTCCACTGCTTCACGGGCAACGAGCGGGAGGCAGAACAGCTGCTGTCGTTCGGCAATTTCAACATCGGCATCGGCGGTGTGCTGACATTCAAGAAGAGCCATCTGCCTGAAGTGGTGCCCCACATCCCCCTCGACCGCATCGTGCTCGAGACCGACGCTCCATACATGGCTCCCGTGCCGATGCGCGGTAAGCGCAACGAGAGTGCCTATGTGGCATACGTAAGAGACCGCCTCGCCCTTGCCTACGGCATCTCCCCCGAGGAAATAGACCGCCACACCACAGCAAACGCCATGAGGATGTTCCTGCCGGAAGGATAGAATGCCATAAGGATGTTTCTGCCAGAAGTATAGAACGCCATGAGGATGTTTCTGACGGAAGGATACTATAGAAATCCCCCGACCTGTCCCAGAATGGACAGAATCGGGGGATTTTATTATAGGCAGGTATCAGGTTATGTAAACACAAAAGGATATAGCTACCTGCCTTGTTTTCTTATCAGCCGAGCAGAGGTTATGGCACTACCACCTTGACTGTCTTCTCTCCGGCCTTCACGATATACACGCCGGGAGCAAGGCTGACGGCATGACGACCAGCCGGAACAGTTGCCACTGTCTTGCCCTGCATGTCGTATACATCAGCTGAGTCATAGTCTGTAGACAATGAGATGCTACCGTGGGCCACTCTGATATCAAGGGCGTTGCTGCCGGTTGAGACACTGCCTACTGCGGTTTCTATGCCATTCACATACACCCGTTCTGAAGTTTCAGATACATAGTTAGTGTAATCCTTGGTCCTCATCGCCGTAACATCATAGGCATAAGTATACTGCGGGTCGAGATCCGTCACGTTGAAACCGCTTCCTTTCGGATACATCACCGAATACGGAGCTATGAGAGTCTCGCCCTTGCGCACATTCTGGCGGATGGTTACCTCATCGATGAAGAAAGGTTGGCCATACATGCTCATGAATGCCAGGATGACGTTCTCACGCAGGTTCTTGTTGTCGGTAGCGTCGAAGTGGATTGTGGCAGATGTCATTCCCGTGCCATTCAGCGTGAGCGGCATGATGCGATGGTCGGTGGCTACATTGTCGGTGTAGTCTTTCAGGAGCATCACGAAGAGAGTGTCGCTGGCAAACGTGTTGTATGCCTTCACGTCTACATCAAACGCTCCGCCGTCGCAGGTGAGGTCGAGGTGCGGCGATGTAACGAGTCCTGCCAGACCCATCCACACGTTGGTCTGCTGTGCTCCTGCCATTCCATCAGCCAGATAAGGCAACTGCAGGAGCCATTCCGTCGTTGTGTATCCGTTTTCAGCCAGATTGAACACATATGTGTATGGGTTATAAGGATTGTCTATGGTGCCCTGGTCAATCTTGTTGAAGTCCTCGCTCAGAACCACCACATTCTGCATATCCTCTTTGGGCTGCAGCACCTTCATGATGTTGAGCTTGTATCTGTCGGCATTGTTCAGCTCCGTCCAGTTTGCCGTGAACGAGGTTTCGGTGACATTCGTTGCCTCCTTTGCCTCCACCTTCACTCCGAGAATGCCGTCTACCCACATGTCGGGCGATGGCTTCGACACCACGCTTCCGTTCTTGGCTCTCACATTGTAGAAATATTCATAGTTGGGGTCGATGTCCATGGTGTAGCAGGTGTCGGTCAGTTCCTTGTCGAGCTGGGTCACCGGCACTCGCTGTGTGGCATAGTCTATCTTCACATCGTCGATGGCGAAGTCGACGGAGTTTTTCTGTATGAAGAAGAACTTCACCCTTGTCATTCCTTCTCCTATCTGTTCTGATGTGAACGAGTATTGTCCGCCTTCGGCCTGCATATAGTAGTTTGGCATATTGGCGATAGGTATCCATCCGTCTTTCTCGTTGTATACGGCTACCTGCACCAATGAGTAGGTATAGTCGGTTTCATTCTCCATATTACTCGGTTTCACCCAGAACGAGAGTGATGTTATCGGGGCCGGTGTCTCGGGCGAAATGATTTCGTCGCCCACGGCATCAAGACAGAGCGACAATGGGGCCGAACTGTAGTTGCCCTCGGATGTGTATACATCCTGTGAGCCTTGTGCCGACAGATTGATAGTCCATCCCTCCGGATAGCCGGGGTTGTCCTGGTTTATGGTCTTGCCGTCGGCGTTGATGTTGATACCGTCGAAATTCTCCGACAGAGAGCCTGGCTCCACACAGTGTTCCGGCATCTCCTTGCGGTATACGTTGAGGAGATACGAACTCGCCGTCGTAGTGGGGCTCCAGCGGGCTGTAAACGAGGTGGAAGAGTTGTTTACTGGTTGCAGCACCTGTGGCGCCGGTATCTTGTTGGCCTTGCGCGTCACCACGATATCGTCGAGCAGGAGGTCTACCTCCTCGGCAGAAAACTGAAATATATTGTTGGGATTGAATGTGGCCTGGTCAGTGGCGAAGGTGAATTCCTGCCACTGGTCGGAAATGTCAAAATCACGGTCATCAACGGGACCTTCGTTGTTGTCGCACAGTGCCACACGGATGACGCCCTCGTCGCCGGCTTTCAGACATCTGGCGCGGAACTTCAGCACTACGTCTCCGCTGAGTTCCATCTCCGGTGTGCTTATGAATCCTCCTGCAAGACCACCGTATTCAGACTCATACATGCGTAGCGCACATGCCTGTCCTGCCTGGTATACCTCATTGCCGGTCCAGCCCTTAGTTCCCATGAGGTCTGCCGGCAGCACATAGTTCACGCTGCCTCCTCCGAGCATCTTGGTGTCGGGTTCGGCGTTGGTACCTGCTGTCCATTTGTCGAAATGCTGGTCTACAACTGTCTTGGTGGGAATCTCGTCGTCTGCACGGTTGGGCAGACTGTGGCATTCTGATGTTCTCGGCATTGCCTTCATTGCCGCTCGGGCAAACTTGCCCATCGGTGTTTTCTGGGCGTAGGATACTGACGGCAGAAGCATGAGAGAACACAACGTCGCCGAAATAATCATGTGGATATTCTTCATAGATAAATTGTTTTATTTAAGGCAGCACTGCAAATAAATATGTCGTTAATCTCTAATCGGTGTCTAAGCATCAGCCTGCCACAATGCTGCCACAAAGCAGGCGACATTTTCAAAACCGTGTCAAAAATAGTAAAATTATTCCATCTTGCAAATTATTATAGACAAATTCTTCCTTTATGTCATCAAAATACCGACTTTTGCAAAATAGAGGTTTCAGATGCGACTTTAACCCCAATCGGTCGTTAGGGCTTGCTTGGATTTTGCTCTTTTAGAAGAGTGGATTTTTGTTTGACTTTTAATGAGTAATAGCGAGCTATTGCGAATTATGCTCATGAAGAGTAAGTCCTGAAGGTGTTCACATGTCTGGTATATGACACATGCCAAAAAATCCCCCACGGCGTGGGGAACGATTCCCCCTAATGTGGGGTTTCATTCCCCACGGCAGGGGGAGATTTTGAGCATGAAAATGGTGTTTTTCTGACCAAAAATCACAACACGCCTGTTTGGAAGTGCAGACTAAACGAATGATGGATTTCAACTAACCACATTGCGCTACCCAGAGACCGAGCGATAATGTTTTGCACAGCAAAACACAAAAAAATATTCTTGTGCTTTGCCATTCGAGAAATATGTATTAACTTTGTTGCGGAAGGATGCCAAGCCGAGTGCAAGGCGAATTCCATTTTTTGTGGGTTAAAATAATAGCGTTTGCTGTTTATTCGAAAACGTTCAGGAAACTTGGCGGTGGAAAGAATGTGTACAGAATAAACAAGTGGACGCCTGCGATATGCGTGGGCGTTCAGCTTGTCTGTATGCATGGGTTTCCGCCAAGTACCTCTGAACGTGGATGAGTTGAACTGTCCACGTTTTGCGTTTGGGTATTTGGCGGAATCTTCGTTTAGAAGAATAACAAGCTTTCGCATTAAAACGTATAATGCTTTAATGCTATGGCAAAATCTCTGATTGAGGAGCTACCTCGCATTGCAAGCGAAGGTAGGCAAGAGGCTCAGCGCATCATCGAGCGATTGAGCAGTGGCACACGCATTGGGTTGCAAACCAATGAGCTGGTGTTGCCTCGCAAGGATGTCTCCGGATTCTTCCGTGGACAAGTTCCCAATATCCCTAATGCTTTTAATAATGCCCTTGATGGCGGAACTTGGATGAACCGTCTGGTGTATGGTGATAATCTCCTGACCATGCAGGCGCTGCTTGCCGGAGACCCTCAGACGGGCTTGCCTTCTTTAAGAGGCAAAGTGGATTTGATCTACATCGACCCGCCGTTTGATTCGAAGGCGGATTATAGAACTCCGATAACTTTACCAAATACAAGTTTTTCTCAAAAGCCAACAGTTATAGAACAGTTTGCTTATGCGGATACATGGGAAGAAGGTACGATTTCGTATTTGAAGATGATTTATCCAAGATTGGTTCTTATGAAAGAATTGCTTTCAGAAAAAGGAAGTATCTATGTTCACATTGATTGGCATATTGGTGCTTATATGAAGATTATTCTTGATGATATCTTTGGGAAAAATAGATTTCTGAACGAAATAATGTGGTGTTATACGATTGGTGGTAAGGGAAGTAGTTTTTGAGGAAGAAAACATGATACAATATTACTTTATTCTAAATCGCCAAATTATACTTTTAACGGAAAGGATAAAGATGTCATTGTTCAGCGTAAATTAAATACGCATATGCGTACGAAAATTGATGATGAAGGAAGAGAATACCAAGAGAAAACTGATAAAAAAAGTGGTAAAATTTATCGTTATTATGTAGATGAAGGAAAGGTACCTGAAGATTATTGGATAGATATAGAACAATTAAATCGTGAGGATGCTGAGCGTGTTGGCTATGCAACACAAAAGCCAAGTAAATTGTTAACTCGTATTATCGCAGCTTCTTCCAACGAAGGCGACCTCGTCTGTGATTTCTTCGGTGGCAGCGGCACCACAGCAGCGGTTGCCGAAAAGCTGGGCCGTCGCTGGATTACCTGCGACATTGGCAAGCCGGCATCCCTCGTCATGCGCAAGCGTTTCATCGACCAGGAAGTAAATCCGTTCCTCTATCAGAGCATCGGCGACTATCAGAAAGAGGCTTTCCATAACAACAAGAAACTCCGCCGAGTGGGCGATCTCTCTCAGGTAGTCTTAGGCCTCTTCGGTGCCTTACCATTCTCTCCAGAGCAGGTGAGCGACAGAAACTTCGGTTACGTCAAGGGCACACGAAACCTGGTGATGGTGGATAGCCCAAACCGCCTGACCACGGCCGCCACCGTTCGCCGTGCCGTGGAAGCCAAGGCTTCTCTGCTTGGCGGCGACTGGGATAAAGTGATCGTGCTCGGCTGGAACTTCGCCTTCGACATCTCGCAAGCCATCGAGAAATACAAGAACAGCAATGTAGAGGTGCTGGTGATTCCGCCCGATCTACTCGACAAGCTATCCAAGAAGGGTTTCAAGAAGCTCATCGCCGACAAAACCGTGCGCTTCTCTTCTTTGCAATATCTGGTGGTGAACCCAGTGGAGGTAACCGTGAACGGCAATGGCGAGGATGAACTCAGCATCAGTCTCAGCAACTATGTGCTGCTCTCGCCCGATAATATCCCGCTGGATGATAAGGACAAGGAGAAGTTGCAGCAGGTGATGGAGCAGGACCCTCTCTCGCTGATAGAATATTGGAGCATCGACCCTGATTATGACGGCGATACTTTCCGCAGCACCTGGCAGGATTATCGTGAGAACGTGGATAACGACAGCGACCCGCTGCACTGCGTATATTCCACCCGATTGCACATGCCCCATAAGGCTGAGCGCAAGGTGTGTGTCAAGGCCGTTGACGTGTTTGGATTCGAGAGTCAGGTTATCCTGGATGTGAAGTGCTAAGAACGAATAGGAGATGACAACTATGACAATCAATTCAACTAACATATCTTTGGAATTGGCGCATCGGCTCACCGATGTGGTCAATGCCGCCTGGAAGAGTGGGGAGATGCTGGAGAAGGTGACCCCAACCACCGCTTCGCTCTTAAACTATTGGTTTGGAGAGGGCTTTTGCAATGAGCGTGAGAGAAACTTCCACGAGGGTCAGCGTCAGGCTATCCTCAACATCATCTATCTGCACGAAGTGATGGGCGAAAACTGCGTAATGGATGCCTATCAGGGCATCATTCCGGAGCTGATGGATAGGGCCGATTTGGCTCAGCTTGCCAAGCCTAAATATCAGATGCCTAAGTATGCGGTGAAGATGGCTACGGGCACGGGAAAGACGTGGGTGATGCACGCCCTGATCATCTGGCAGATGCTGAATGCCCGGCATGAGGATGTGGAGAGCGGACGATTCACGCAGAAGTTCCTGATTGTGGCTCCGGGCCTGATTGTTTACGACCGTCTGCTGGACGCCTTCTGTGGCAGAAAGAAGCGCGACGAGGAATATCGCGACCCTCAGACCAACGACTACTACATGAACCAGGAGGTGTTCATCCCCGAGCGTTATCGTGACGAGGTGTTTTCGTTCATCCAGAACAATGTGGTGACCAAGGAGGATGGCATCGGCAGGAAGACCACCGGCGAGGGACTGATTGCCCTGACCAACTGGCATCTGTTTGAAAATCAGATGGAAGAGACGGAGCAGGATGAGGATGTGGACGATTCCAGCACGGTGACGCCCGCCGAAATCGTCAGCGACCTGTTGCCTGTCCGACCGGGCAAGTCGGCGGGCAACGACCTCGGCATGCTCGACCGCCGTGCCTTGGGCGGCACCGAACTGGAATATCTGGCGGGGTTAAAGGATTTGATGGTAATCAACGATGAGGCGCATCATATCCATGAAATCAAGCGTAATGGTGAAACCGAGGAGGTGGAATGGCAAAGAGGCTTGAATGCCATCAGCGCCACCAAGGGCACCCGCTTCATACAGGTGGACTTCTCCGCCACTCCTTTTGATACGAAGGGAACGGGAGAGAAGCAGGTGAAACTCTTCTTCCCACATATCATCGTAGATTTCGACTTGCCGATGGCGATGAAGCAGGGACTGGTGAAGCTGCTGCTGCTCGACCGTCGCCAGGAACTCACCGACCTGGAGAATCTGGATTACAACGCCGAGCGTGATGAGCAAGGTAAAGTGGTGGGGTTGAGCGAAGGCCAGCGCATGATGCTTCGCGCAGGACTGACAAAACTGAATAAACTCGAAGACGAATTCTTGAAAGTGGACCCGTCGAAGAATCCCAAGATGCTCATTGTCTGCCAAGACACCACGGTATCTCCTTTCGTTGAGGAGTTCCTGAAATCGGAAGGCTTGGGAGAAGACGACATCGTTACCATCGACAGCAACAAGCAGGGCGAGGTGAAGGATGAGGAGTGGCAGGAAATCAAGAAGAAGCTCTTCGATATAGATAGGTATAAGAGTCCGAAGGTGGTTATCTCGGTGCTGATGCTACGTGAGGGCTTCGACGTCAACAATATCTGTGTGCTCGTTCCGCTGCGTTCTTCGCAGGCACCAATCCTCCTTGAGCAATTGGTGGGCAGAGGCTTGCGACTGATGTGGCGAGAGCCCGACTACATCGACATCAAGCGCGAAGATCGGCTGAGGGTGCTGAAAAACCATCAACCGCCACGCACCTATATCGACACGTTATCAATCGTGGAGCATCCAGCTTTCATTAAGTTCTACGATGATTTGCAGGAACAGGGATTGGTGGCTACAGACGATGGAGATGTTGGTACAGAAGGAGCCACTGGCGATATTCTTACCGTGGGTCTTCGTGAGGACTACGAGAAATATGATTTCCAATGGCCGGTTATTCTGCATGATTCCATCGAAGAATTTGAAGATGCAGAAATAGATTTGGATGATTTGCACCCATTTACGATGTATCCGCTGCCTTTGCTCCGCAAGTTCCTGGCAAAAGAGGGCGAGACCTTCGTATCGCAGGAATCTCTGACCAAGACTACTTTTGGAAAGTATAAGGTGACGGCCAATCTCTTCAATGCCAACGGATATAATGAGTATCTGCAGAAGTTGCTGAGGGTAGTAACCCTGCGCTTTGAGAATTGTCGCCGCCAGGGTTTCCCTACCATTCAGATTAATGGGGCACAAACGGTGCAGGTTATGGACTGGTACATCCGGGAGAAGCTGTTCGCCATGCCTTTTGACCCGTTCCATGGAAGCGACTGGAAGATATTGTTGGCGAAGGATGGCATTGTGACCAAACACATCGTGGAGCAGTTTGCCGTGGCCATATATAAGATGCAGAGTCGGCTGACCACGATAGGTGCAGAGGTGAGCCATACGGAATTCTCTTCGCTCAGAGCCATCAAGATGAGAGAGGCTTACTCGATGGAGGTGCGGAAGTGCATCTATCCCCGATTGGGCTATCCTTCACACGGCGGAGGACTGGAAAAGGCATTCATCGAGTTTCTGGATAGGGATGCCGAGGTGGAAAGATTCCTGAAAATCAATGAGAATGGCCATTCGTTTGCCATCATCTTCTATGTGAGAAAGGACGGCTTGATGGCAACGTATCATCCTGATTTCATTGTGGCTACAGCTGATAAGATTTATCTGATTGAGACCAAGGGCGATGACAAGGTGGATGATGTGAATGTGCGCCAGAAGCAGACGGCTACTGTGGAATGGATTAAGAAAATCAATGCCCTGAAGCCTGAGGATAGGATGAATCGCACCTGGGAGTATGTATTGGTAGGCGAAAGTGTGTTCTACTCGTTGAGTGGAAGCGGCGCCACATTGACCGACATTTGTAACCAATGTAGGGTGACTTACTCAAGAGCTACAGGAAATCTGTTTGAATGAGAAGGGTTCCTCTTTCATTGTGGTGGGCATGATTGTTCTCGTTAGGGTGAGAAAATGAGGATCATCCGACATTTGGAGTGAAAAATAACACACGTGAGTATTTACGCTCAGATGCGGTCGCTCGGCTAAATTAACTATTCGTTGTGAAAGCCGTCTGAGGCCAGAGCTATTAGATGTGATGCGCGCTTCAAATCACTCCAAATGTCGGATGAGCCAACTTTCTGCCCTTTTTCTTTTAAATATTCAAGAAATAGTCGTACCTTTGTCATTACAAAAAAGTTGTAACACAAAACATGTAATGGCGTATGGCACTAAGTTACAAGAAATTAGCGAATCCTTTCGTCTATCAAGGTTATGAAAGCCCTGAGTATTTTTGCGATAGAGAGGCAGAAACAAAGACTTTACTTTCCCACTTGAAGAACGGAAGAAATATTACCCTCATCTCTCCTCGAAGGATTGGCAAGACAGGACTTATTAAGAACACCTTCTACCATCTCAAGGAAGAAGAGAATGATGCCATATGCCTATACCTTGACATTTTCGCCACCAAGAACTTGAATGATTTTGTGGAGCAACTTGGCGTTATGGTCATCAACGACATTGTGCGCAAGAACGCCTCATTCTTCGAGAAGACCATTGCTTTCTTCAGTGCCTTACGCCCAGTGCTTAGCATGGATCCATTGACAGGCGAACCGAGTGTCTCCATCACGGTGGAACCAACACAAGAAGATATTACTATTCGTAGCATCTTCAATTATCTCAACGAGAGTGGCAAAGAGGTATATATCGCCATCGATGAATTTCAGCAGATAGCTGAATATCCGGAGAAGGGAACGGAGGCTTTGCTTCGCTCCTACATTCAGTTCGCCCAACATGTCCACTTTATCTTTTCTGGCAGCAAACAACATTTGATGGCTGAAATATTCGGCTCGCCAAAACATCCATTCTACCAAAGCACAGAGATGATGGGCTTAAAGCCACTGAAATGCGACATTTACTATAACTTCTGCCAAAGCTTCTTTAAGCAGAAAGGTGGTGACTTATCAAAAGAGATTTTCGAGCATGTCTATCAGCAGTTCGATGGGCATACTTGGTATATCCAATGCATTATGAACCGCCTTTACGAATCAGAAAGCCAAGTCGAAAACATGTCGCAAGTCAATGCCGCTCTCCTTTCCATCCTTGAGGGAAGAGAACCGCAGTATGAGAGCATGACGCAGTTCTTTACAGAAAATCAGTTTGCTCTTCTCAAAGCCATTGCCAAGGACGGCATCGTTGCACAACCGACAGCAGGCAAGTTCATCAAAGGTCATAAATTGAGCGGAGCCAGCAGCGTAAAGGCTGCTCTTAAGATTTTAGAAGACAAGGAATTGGTATATAGAACCAATGACGGCTACCACATCTACGACAGATTCATGGATCTGTGGTTAAAGAGAATATAAACAAGAAAATAATAACATGAAGACCTCTTTAGATTTCTTCGACCATATAAATACCCCATAACCTCCTATCCACAACTGTGAGGAAATTATGGGGATATTAATATAGTATAGTTCCGAAAGGATAGATATGGTTTTATTCCTCCACTCTGCCGGGATAAGCCTCGAGGGCCTTGCGCAATACCACGAGGGCCTTTTCGAGGTCTTCCTTCTTCAATACGTAGGCGATTCTTACCTGGTTGCGGCCGGCACCGGGGGTGATGTAGAAGCCGCTGGCAGGTGCCATCATGACTGTCTGGCCCTCATAGCTGAACGATGAGAGACACCAGCTGCAGAACTTGTCGGCATCGTCAACCGGCAGCTTCGCCACGGTATAGAAGGCGCCCATCGGTGTGGGAGAGAATACTCCGGGGATGTCGTTTAGTCCGCTGATTAGACAGTTGCGGCGCTCCACGTATTCGTCGTACACCTCACGGAAATACTCGTCGGGAGTGTCCACCGAAGCTTCGGCGACGATCTGGCCTACGAGAGGAGGCGACACGCGGGCCTGGCAGAATTTAATCGCCGTGTCTCTGATTTCCTTGTTTCTGGTGACAAGGGCTCCGATACGCACTCCACACTCACTGTAGCGCTTGCTCACGGAGTCGAGAATCACCACGTTCTGCTCTATTCCCTTCAGACTGCCTGCGCTGATATACGGGTTCTCGGTATACACGAACTCGCGGTACACCTCGTCGGAGAAGAGGAGCAGGTCATGCTTCTTCACCATGTCTCTTATCTGGTCCATCTCCTCTGGAGTATAGAGGCTTCCGGTGGGGTTGTTGGGGTTGCAGATGAGGATAGCCTTGGTCC
>NZ_NALQ01000024.1:0-19871 GCF_008680225.1 Prevotella sp. LMAG:51
CGAATTCTTCCGCCATGCACAGAAGATACTGCCCAAGGCGAAGAAGATGATCATAGCGCTGCGCGACACGCTCTCTGCCAACCACCACCTGCTCTCAGGAGTGCTCTATGCCGACGACAGGCTCTACACGGCGCGTGTCTACGACATAGACAACGTGCTCGACCCGATGGGCGTGGGCGACGCTTTCATCGCTGCCTACGTGCATGCCTTCTCCAAGAACGGCAACGACAACAAGAAGTGCCTCGACTTCGCCCTCGCGGCTTCTGCATTGAAAAATACCATCCCCGGCGACTTCAATCTCGTAACAGAAGAGGAGGTGGAGGAAATCATCTGACATACTTATCATGAAAAGCAACAGCAAAGAGATAGACATGCTCCACGGACCGCTGCTGAAGAAGATTCTCGTCTTCGCCCTGCCCTTGGCTCTAAGCAGCATGATGCAGCAGCTGTTCAATTCAATCGACGTGGCTGTGGTGGGACATTTCGCCAGCAGGGAGGCGCTCGCCGCCGTGGGCAGCAACGGACCGGTGATAAACCTTCTCATCAACCTCTTTATCGGCGTATCGATGGGAGCCACGGTGGTCATATCCAACCACATCGGACAAAGAGACGACAACAGCACGAAGAAGGCAATCAGCACGGCGGCATTCGTGGCCGTGGCAAGCGGAATATTCCTTATGTTCCTGGGCTTCATGGCAGCAAAACCCATCCTCGAACTCATCGACACACCCGAAGATGTGCTCGATCTTGCCGAACTCTATCTCAGGATATATTTCTGCGGAATGCCTTTCCTCATGGTGTTCAATTTCGCCGCGGCCATCCTGCGAAGTATCGGCGACACGAAGCGTCCGTTATACATTCTGATAGCGGCAGGAGTGGTGAACGCCTTGCTCAACCTCTTGCTCGTGGTGGTCTTCCACATGAGCGTGGCTGGCGTGGCAATCGCCACGTGTATAGCAAACGCCATAAGCGCCACGCTGATAGTGAGGATCCTCATCAGCGAAGCCGAACCCTACAAGCTTGACGTGAAGGGTATCCGCGTGGAATGGAAGGAGCTGAAAAGGATGCTCCAGATAGGTGTGCCGGCAGGAATACAGGGAATGATTTTCTCATTTTCCAACGTGCTCATGCAGTCGGCAATCAACGGCTACGGCTCGGCGGCAATAGCTGGCTCGGCGGCGGCCCTCAATTATGAGTGTTACTGCTACTTCATCGTTGCTGCCTTCAGCGGAGCGGCGATAAGTTTCGTAGGACAGAATTATGGTGCCGGCAACATGCTTCGGGTGAAAAGGATTTACTGGATTTGCATGGCTCTGAGCTTCGCCTTGTGTTGTATTTCCAACCTCCTCATAGCTTGGCAGCACGACCTGTGTCTCAGCGCTTTCTCCACCGACGGCGAGGTGCTCGACTATGGTTCAAGAAGGATGATGGTGGTGCTCACCACCCAATGGATAGCATGCAGCTACGAGATTTCGGGTGCTGCCCTCAGAGGTATGGGGCGATCGATGCTGCCCACGCTGATTACAATCGTGGGCACGTGTCTGCTCAGGATATTCTGGATATTCGTAGTGGCACGCCATTGGCACGGCTTCCAGACACTAATGGGGATATACCCCGTTTCGTGGATGATAACGGGTTGTATGATGCTCACGGCTCTATATCTCACGTTCAGAAAAATGGAAACGCAAGAAGCTGCATAAAAGAAAATCAGATTCAACAGAAAACAGTAATATGTACGAAAACAACACCCTCTATGTCTCCGACCTCGACGGAACGCTGCTCAACGACTCTTCGATACTATCGCCTGTCACAGAGCGGACGCTCAACGAGCTGATTGCCGATGGGGCGCTCTTCACCATCGCCACAGCACGCACTCCTGCCACCGCCGTAGACCTGATGAGAAACGTGAATACCAACATCCCGTTCATCGTAATGGCTGGATGCGCTCTATGGGACAACGGGCGCAGGGATTACATTTCGGCAAGGACAATCTGCCCTAACCACATGGCGAGAATCCTCGGCATCTTCGAGCGCCGGGGCAGCCATCCCTTCGTCTACCACCGCCGTGGCAACAAGATAGTGGTGGAGCACGTGAGCGAGATGACCGATGCCGAACTCGACTTCATCCGTCCGCGCATCCTTTCGCCATACAAATGCCTTGAAACCGTGGAGGGTTCTGAGCTGAACATCGACACAAGCGACGTGATGCTCATCTTCGGCATGGGCAACTTTGACCATCTCAGAGCCATTGCCGATGATATCGACAGGGAGGGAATCCCGTGTTCATACAACTGCTACCATGATATCTTCGACAATGGTCTGGGCTTCATCGACATCTACATGGAGGGCACCACAAAGGCGCTTGCCATCGAGCAGGTGAAGGCTGCCACGGGTGCCGAGCGTGTGGTGGTGTTCGGCGACAATCTGAACGATATCCCGATGATGCGTGCCGCAGATTGGAGCGTGGCGGTAGAGAACGCCTATTCTGAAGTGAAGCTCGCCGCCAGCGAGGTCATAGGGCTTAATACCGACGATGCCGTGGTGAAATGGATTAAGGAAGACCGTTTCCGTTTAAAGTCCCCCCAGATCCACTCTTCCAATATTCAAAGTCCAAGCAAGCTTTAATGGCCGGCTTGGACTCAAATCATTTCAGTTCCAGCGCCACCACATTCTCCACATGCGGAGTATGCGGGAACATGTCTACGGGCTGTACAGCCACCACCTTGTACAAACGGTCGAGGAGCTGCAGGTCGCGTGCCTGTGTGGCAGGGTTGCAGCTCACGTATACGATGCGTCTCGGCTTTGCCCTGAGGATTGTCTCCACCACGTCTGGATGCATTCCGGCACGTGGAGGGTCGGTTATTATAACATCGGGACGGCCATGACCGGCAATGAACTCGTCGGTAAGAATATCCTTCATGTCGCCCGCAAAAAAGAGCGTGTTGCCGATGCCGTTGATGTCCGAATTCACCTTGGCGTCTTCGATAGCCTCGGGCACGTATTCAATCCCCACCACCTTCTTGGCGCTGCGTGCCACGAAGTTGGCAATCGTTCCCGTTCCGGTATAGAGGTCATAGACAACCTCCTCGCCTGTGAGACCGGCGAACTGGCGTGCCACGGAATACAGATGGTATGCCTGGTCGGTGTTGGTCTGATAGAAACTCTTCGGTCCCACCTTGAAGCGAAGACCCTCCATAATCTCGAAGATATGGTCGTTGCCTTTGTAGAGAGTCAGCTCCAGGTCGCCGAATGTGTCGTTACACTTCTGGTTGTCAACATATAGCAGCGAGGTTATCTGCGGGAATCTGTCTGCCAGCGCCTCCATGAGCTGCAGCGAGCGCTCGCGGTCGCCCTCTTCGTCGTAGTGGAACTGCACGAGCACCATCCACTCTCCTGTATTCGAATTTCTCACCATAACGTCGCGCAGCAGCCCTGTCTGCTGTCTGAGGTCAAAGAACGTGAGGTCGTTGTCGATCGCATACTGATAGATGAAGTTTCTGATTTCGTTTTGCAATCCGTCCATCAGATGACAGTTGTGGATTGGCAGAATCTTGTCGAAGGCTCCCGTGATGTGGAATCCTATAGCCCTCATCTCCCCTGCCGGCTCACCGCTGGCAATCTCCTCGCGAGTCATCCATCGCTTGTTGGAGCAGCCGAACTCCAGCTTGTTTCTGTATTCGCGAATCTTCCGGCTGCCGAGGATCGGCATGAACTCCGGCAGCTCCACCTTTCCGATGCGTGTGAGCTGCTCATACACCTGCCGCTGCTTCATCTCGAGCTGCTTATCATATGGCAGGTTCTGCCATTTACATCCGCCACACACTCCGAAGTGCTCGCAGAAAGGCTCTTCCCTTACGGCACTTTTTTCAACGAAGCGTATCACTTCGGCTTCCATATAGCTGTGTCTTTTCTTCCTCACCTGCAGGTCTACTATGTCGCCCGGCACGCAGAACGGCACAAACACTACCATGTCGTTCACTCTCGCCAGCGACTTACCCTCAGCCGCACAGTCGGTTATCTGTATGTTCTCAAGTATTGGTAACGGTTTTTTCTTTCTTGCCATAATTGTCATTATTTCTGTATCATTACCGCAACCTTCGGATTACGGCTTATTGTCAGGAAACCATCCGCCAGGACCGACTGACGGCGACTTCTCGTTTGCGACTGCAAAGATACGAATATATGGAGGGAAAAACAAATAAACGGACTTCCACAATCTGCAAAATTCTGTTAATAAAGCGCTGTGTCCACGTTAATAGATAATAGGCTCATCCGACAAATGCGTAGTTTTTATTGTGTAGCGAAGAACCAAATAGTCAGCCTTTCGCGAAGCAGACTTGAGGCATTACCATTCCATAACCATGGTTCTTTTCATTGGCTTTTAATAGACTTTTGGGGTAAGAACCAACAGTTTTTTGCATCGTTCCAACGACTTATCAAATCCCAATCGGTCATCAGGACGCTTAAACTGCCAAGATAAAAGCAACACACTAGTATACCTGCCGACTCAAATAAAATCTTCGATGGATATATACCCGCATCTATATATTAAATAATGTAATTACAGACACTTTTGTAACAAGAATTTACCAAAACAACATTTTATTAAAAAAAACTCCGTAAACATTTGGAAGTTTAAACAAAACTCCATACCTTTGCACTCGCAATTCGGAAATCACTAAACCGATAGCAATTGAAAATGCGCCTGTAGCTCAGTTGGTAGAGCATCTGACTCTTAATCAGAGGGTCCAGGGTTCGAACCCCTGCAGACGTACTTTAAACAAGAAAATAATTAGTGATGCGCCTGTAGCTCAGTTGGTAGAGCATCTGACTCTTAATCAGAGGGTCCAGGGTTCGAACCCCTGCAGACGTACTTAAGGAGGCTTTTAAAAGTCTCCTTTTTTTGTGTATATACCTATTCTACACAAAATAAAAACAGTGTTTCACGGCATTACGAATGACGGAAAACGGAAAACAATAGCAATCTGAGCAAATTAGAAACTCTGCAATACTCAAAAATCCACTGTCTCCATGAACAACAATACCCCAGACAACTACATAGTGACAAGCCCTGAATGGGAGTCGGCATGGAAAATAGCCAACGAAACCGGCAACAACCTCTTCCTGACAGGCAAGGCGGGCACGGGAAAAACCACTTTTCTCCGCCAGCTGAAAAAGAAATCAAATAAGAGGATAATCGTAGTGGCACCAACGGGAATAGCGGCGATAAACGCCAGAGGAGTGACCATCCACTCCTTCTTCCAACTACCTTTCTCGCCCTACGTGCCAGGCACCCACACGGGAAACCAGCAACAGCAGCACTACAGATTCGGAAAGGAGAAACTGAGGATAATACGCGGAGCAGACATCATGGTAATCGACGAGGTGAGCATGGTGAGGGCCGATCTGCTCGACGCCATCGACGACGCGCTGAGGCGGCTGCGACGAAGCGACAAGCCGTTCGGAGGGATGCAGATGCTGCTCATCGGCGACCTGGAGCAGTTGGCACCCGTAGTGAGAGAGGAGGAATGGCGGATGCTCAGCCAATATTACGCCTCGCCTTACTTCTTCGACAGTAGGGCACTGAAAGCCACCGACTACGCCACGATAGAACTGAAACAGGTATTCAGACAGGACGACATGCATTTCGTGGAACTGCTCAACAAGATACGCTCTAAAAACATCGACGACGAGGCACTCAGCACCCTGAACTCTCGCTGCATACCCAATTTCAAGCCGCGCAAAGAAGACGGATACATAAGGCTCACCACACACAACAGCTTCGCACAGGCGACAAACGACAGGGAAATGGAAGCACTGCCCACAAAGCCATACACATATACGGCAACCGTGGAGGGCGACTTCCCTGAACTTTCCTACCCCACAGACGGAAAACTGACACTGAAGATGGGAGCACAGGTGATGTTCGTGAAAAACGACTCATCGGCAGCCAAACTCTTCTACAACGGCATGATAGGCGAAGTGTGCGCCATAAACGAAAAGGGGTTTAGCGTGAGACCTGCCGACAGGGACGGCGTAATCGACGTGGAAAGGGAGACATGGCAGAACTGCAAATACAGGATAAACGCAGAGACCAACGAGATTGAGGAAAAGGTGGAAGGCACATTCAGCCAGTTTCCCGTAAAGGCGGCATGGGCAATAACAATCCACAAAAGCCAGGGACTGACATTCAGCCACGCCATTATCGATGCTCACGCCTCGTTCACACACGGACAGACCTACGTGGCGCTGAGCCGATGCAAGACGCTGCAAGGCATGGTGCTCGCCGCACCAATCACACGCAGTTCGCTGATAAGCGACTCTACGGTGGACGCTTACACCCGGGAAATCCGCAACGGCATACCTACGGAGAGCGACGTGGAAAGGATGCGGCGCGCTTACACCACGAGCCTCATCACACGGCTATTCGACTTCAAGCCACTTGGGGTGGCGCTGGCAAACATCACCAGGGTCATCGACGAACATCTATACAAGGCGTATCCCGACCTTCTGCAGCAATACAAGGTAGCGCTGGAGACTTTCAAAAGCGACGTGGAGACTGTAGCGGCTAGATTCAAGATGCAATACGAGAGAATGGCAGCCGTGACAAAGGAAACGGCCGGCGGCTGCGTAGGCGACGAACTGCAGGGGCGCATAACGAAAGGGGCGGTTTATTTCCTGGAGAAGACAACTACCATCTCCGACCTGCTGAAGAAATCTGAACTAGCCACAAACAACAAGCAGACAGCCAAACAGGCTGCCAACGCAAAGGAACTGCTGGCTGAGGCGCTGATTATGAAAACGGGAATGCTGGAATATGCACGCAACGAGAAATTCTCAGTTGACGGATATCTCACCCACAAGGCTGCGCTTCTCCTTGGCGACAACCGCCAAGGCGCTGCAGCGGAAAGGAAAAGAACCAAAACGGCAACTGCTGCCAAGGCAGACATCCCCGAAGATGCAACCCATCCATTGCTGCTCGAAACGCTGAAGCAATGGCGCCACACGAAAGCCACGGAGGCAGGACTGCCGGCATACTGCATACTGACCACCAAGGCGCTTACGGGCATAGCCTGCCTGCTGCCGACAGACATTCACACCCTAATGACAATCCCTCAGATCGGCAGAGTGAAAGCCGAGAAATATGGTGAGGAGATTGTCAACATGGTGTGGAAATACAGAGAGACTATTTTTTCCAAAGATCAGGGTCTTTGAGCACTGGCAGCGAAATGCTGTATTTCACGGCGAGAATTCTCACCACCACAACTGCCCAGAATGTGATAATGACCGTAAGTGCTACAGGCACGCCAACGAGCGTGCAGACCCAATAAACGAGACCGCCCAAAATGCAGGCGATGGCATAGATCTCCTTTCGGAAAATCAGCGGCACCTCATTCACTAGCACGTCGCGAAGCACACCGCCGGCAGCTCCCGTCATGCAGCCCATGATGATGGCCACCCAGAACGGATATCCGGCAATCAGGGTCTTCTGCAGTCCGGCGATGGTGAAGAGGGCAAGACCAAGGGTGTCGAATAGGAACCACGTCTTGCTGAGCCGCGTGAACTGACGTTTCAGCATCACAAAAGTGAGAAGGGCGAACGCCGTGCATACCATATATACAGAATTGGTCATCCAGAAAGGTGCCTGCCCGAGCATTACATCCCTTATCGTACCGCCGCCGATAGCAGTGGCAAGACCTACTACATAGCCGCCAAACCAGTCGAAGTTCTTCGACGAGGCGGAGCGTATGCCCGATATGGCAAACGCGAAAGTTCCGAGAAGCTCGATTATAAACTGCAACGACTCCATCAGCTGACCACGTTTTTAGGCGTTCCATCAATGAATGCCCTCACGTTGTCTACCGCTATGCGCATCAGGCGTTGGCGGGCGTCGAACGTTGCCCATGCCACATGCGGTGTGATGAAGGCATTACTGCATGAAAGAAGCGGATTGTCCTTGCGCGGCGGCTCCTGACACATCACGTCGGCGCCATAGGCTGACAGTTGTCCAGACTTGAGCGCCTCTGCCACGTCTGCCTCGTTGACGAGAGGTCCGCGGCCTGTGTTTATGATGATTGCCCCGTGACGCATCCTGGCGATGGTCTCGGCGTTTACGAGTTCGCAGGTCTTGTCGGTGAGCGGACAATGAAGGGTTAGGATGTCGCACACTCCGAGAAGTCCCTCGAAGGTGGTCTTCTGTATTCCTTCAGGCAGACTAGCTGAATTCTTGCTCGTGTCGGCATAAACCTCCATACCGAAGTTGCGGGCGATATTTGCCACCTTCATTCCGATATTTCCGAGTCCAACGATTCCTAGCGTGAGTCCTGACAGTTCAGGCAGCGGCGTGTCCCAATAGCAGAAATCCTCGTTTGAGCTCCATCTGCCCTCGCGGTTGAGGCGCGCATAGTGAGCCACACGGTTCGTGATGTTGAGAATGTGGGCAAAGGTCATCTGCACCACGCTGTCAGTACTATAGGCAGGAATGTTGGTCACGGTCACTCCGCATTCAGCAGCAGCTGCCACGTCTACCACGTTGTAGCCTGTGGCGAGCACTCCTACATACTTCAACTTGGGCAGGCTCTTGAGCGTTTTCTCATCAAGCACCACCTTGTTCACGAGCACCGCGTCGGCATCTGCTGCCCTTGCGATGATGTCATTACTGTCTGTGCGGTCGTAGACCACCACTTCTCCCAGACTCTTCAATTCATCCCAGCTAAGGTCTCCGGGATTCATTCCATATCCGTCTAATACTACTATTTTCATGATTTTCTTGTTTTTCAGTTAATAAAATCCAAAGAATCCCTATAAGAATTCGGGAATGGCCGCAGCAGTCAAACCGTCTGTCTCAATGGGAAAGCTCCTTGTTCTTTAAATGTTTTTCTCTTTTTCTGTCTGTTTATATTTACCTGTTTATTACCCACCTGTTTATATGTCAGTTTATATAAACGGTATGTTTTTCATTAATTTCCATCTTTGAACCTGTCTCCCCAACATTCCACCATGCGGCGGTAGAGTTTGTCTTCAGAGGGAGAATGCTGCGCCTCCCAGATCCTCGTGTCTCGAAGCGAGTCGGGCATGAACTGCTGCTCCACGAAATGTCCCGGATAGTCGTGGGAGTATTTGTAGCCAGAAGCATAGCCCAGGTCTTTCATCATCTCCGTAGGCGCATTGCGAAGATGCAGAGGCACGGGCTGGTTGCCTGTCTGCCTCACAATCTGCAGCGCCTTGTTTATTCCGTTGTAGGCAGAATTGCTTTTGGGCGAAGCGGCGAGATAGACCGTTGCCTCGGCAAGCGGAATTCTACCCTCCGGCCATCCTATCTTCATCACAGCGTCGAAGGCGGCGTTGGCAAGCAGCAGGGCGTTTGGATTGGCAAGTCCGACATCCTCAGAAGCGCTTATCACGAGGCGGCGGGCGATGAACGACGGGTCTTCGCCTCCCTCTATCATGCGGGCGAGCCAATAGAGCGCTGCATCCGGGTCTGAACCTCGGATGCTTTTGATGAAGGCAGAGATGATGTCGTAGTGCATCTCGCCGCCCTTGTCGTAGGCCATGGGGTTCTGCTGCAGGCATTCCACCACGCGCTTGTCTTCTATCACCACCTTTTCGTCGGAACTCGATTCCACTACAAGCTCCAGGATGTTGAGCAGCTTGCGTGCGTCGCCACCGCTATATCTGAGAATGGCGCCAGTCTCCTTGAGCACTATCTGGCGCTGGCTCAGTTCGGGGTCATGGGTGATTGCCCGCTGCATGAGTTCCATGAGGTCGTCGTCGCCAAGGGGCTTCAGCACATAGAGCTGACAGCGCGAGAGCAATGGGCGGATAACCTCGAAGGAGGGGTTTTCGGTAGTGGCGCCTATCAGAGTCACCACGCCCTTCTCCACAGCTCCGAGCAGGGAGTCTTGCTGGCTCTTGCTGAAACGATGGATCTCGTCGATGAAGAGTATCGGGTTGCCCTCGTTGAAGAATCTGCCGCCACGTGCTTTGTCTATAACCTCTCTCACGTCTTTCACACCGCTCGTCACGGCGCTCAGCGTATAGAAAGGCAGCTGCAGCGTGTTTGCCACGATCTGCGCCAATGTGGTCTTGCCCACTCCGGGAGGGCCCCATAATATAAAAGAGGTGATGCGCCGCGCTTCTATCATGTTGCGCAGCACAGCTCCCTTTCCCACCAAATGTCGCTGGCCTATGTACTCATCGAGAGTATTGGGCCGCATTCTTTCAGCTAATGGTTGACTCATATCTGCAAAATTATGAAATATATGTCATACGTGCAAAAAATATCCTCCAAAAACTTGCTGATAAAGGATAATGTATTACTTTTGCAACACCCTTTGGGGGCAAAAAACGATAATAAATGAGAGCGACAATTCTGCAAACGAACACCGTATGGGGAAAACCATCTGATAACCAACAGAATGCGGAGGTATTACTCTGTCAGGCACCCAAGTCGGACATATACATACTGCCAGAAATGTGGAGCACCGGTTTTGCTACCAGTCCGGAAGGAATAGCCGAGGAAGAGGATTTCTGCTCATCCAACGGCTCGCTGGCATGGATGAAAAGCATGGCCAGGAAACATGATGCCGCAATATGCGGAAGTCTGTCGGTCAAGACCGACGGGGGGAAATTCGTGAACAGAAGCTATTTCGTCTATCCCGACGGACGGGTGGAACACTACGACAAGAAGCACCTGTTCTTTGCCGGCGGAGAGCATAAAAGCTACACGGCAGGCACGAGAAGAGTGGTGGCGGAATACAAGGGAGTGAGGTTTCTGCTGCTGATATGCTACGACCTGCGCTTCCCAGTGTGGAGCCGAAACGACCTCGACTACGACGCCATAATATGTGTGGCAAACTGGCCCACACCGAGAGAAGAGGTGTGGAGCACGCTGCTCAAGGCAAGGGCTATAGAGAACCAATGCTTCGTGTTGGGAGCCAACAGAGTGGGAACCGACGACCAATGCACCTATACGGGAGCCAGCGCCATAGTGTCGCCATACGGCAAGGTGATGGCAGGCGGAGGAGCCGAGGAAGGATGGACAAGCGCGGAGCTGGACATTGAAAAGCTGGATAAATTCAGAAAGACATTCCCTGTGCTCGATGACAAAGACGAATTCTGCATCATAGAAAAAAGTCTTTGACAAGGAACTTAAACACAATAGGATGAAAAGCTAGTGATAAATTCTCTATCGAGTTAAAACAACAATAACAGAAAACATTAGTATATAATAAAGCATTTGTAATAATTTGACATGAAAGAAGCAGGAAAAAAAGCACTTACCCTAAAGACACTTAACAAAAGCAACGTCTGGGACCTTCAGGAAAACGACATCTTCAGATTGCTGGAGGCTGGAGAGAAAGACGCTGATCTGAGCGACAACATAAAGCATTATCTCGACATCATACGAAGCGCCTTCGAAATCGAAGAGGTGAAAATCGACAGACCGGAGGTGATAAGCAAATATGAAGCGAGAGGACTGAAAGTGGGATCCGTGAAACTCGACGAAAAGAACCGACTGAAGTTCGGAATAAAGAAGAAAACCATAATGCGTGTGACCGACCTCACATACGAAAACATACGCCACATCTCGGCAAGCAAACTCCTGGAAGTGATAGAAAGAAACTTCGGAGGGGGATGGGAGTCGCTATCGCAGAGCATCCAGAACATCATACAGAACGGATTCGACATCAGCACCACGACTTTGCCGAAGGACAGACTACACAAAAAGGGCGGAATGTATGAGAAAAAAGTGGAAGACGGATTCGAAGTGCTCGAAATACCCAAGGGGGCATGGACTGAAGCCATCTTCGCCAAATTGAAGCCTATAGAAGAGAAGGCGAAGCTCGACCTCGACGAGGACAATCTGAAAATCAGAGACGACGAGGATGACGAAGACGAGGACGACGACCTGAGAGACGACAAATACAACGACGAGGACGAGTTCGACGAATTTGATGACGACAAGCTGACAGAGGAAAGCTACCGTACGACAATAGAGGAAAACCCAGAAGACCTGTCGCTCGAAGCTGCCGACGTGGCTGACGACGACGATCTCTAAGCCTACACCCGCAGCCTGCGGCAAAAATGCAAGCCGCACAAGCTTAGGACAAGAAAATCCACATGAACCGAATATGAGAAATAAAATATATTTTCTCCTTATCATCATCCCCCTCCTTCTCACTGCATGCCAGGGCAACAAGCAACAGGCTGCGGATGGAAAGGAGGGGGACACCGTACATCTGAAATACTCGGAAAACATCTCTATAGTGAAATTCAACGACCATACGGAAGTGAAACTCAACGACCCATGGAACAAAGGAAAAACACTACACACATATATCCTCGTGGACAAAAGCAAGAAGGATGGCTACGACAAAGCACCCGACGGGGCAACGGTGGTTGGCATACCGCTCTCCCACTCGCTCATAGCAACATCCGTGCATGCTGAACTCGCCAAGAAACTAGGAAAAGAGAATATACTGGCAGGGGCTTTCGACGTGGACTACATGAACTCTACGTGGATCAAGCAAAGGCTGAAGGAGAACAAGACCTCAAACTGTGGAAATTCCACACAACCCAACATAGAGAGAATAATAGCCCTCTCGCCCGACGCCATCTTCATATCGCCAATGCAGAATTCCGGAGGATACGGAAAGCTGGAGAACTTGGGGCTACCCATCGTGGAACTGGCTGACTATATGGAAACGACAGCTCTGGGAAGGGCAGAATGGGTGAAATTCTATGGTCTGCTGTGGGGAGCGGAGAAACAGGCAGACAGCCTGTTCAGCAATACGGAAAAGGAGTATATGAGACTGAAGGACCTCGCCAAGAAAGCAAAGTACAGTCCCAGCGTGATGATGGACAAGGTGGAAAACGGAGTGTGGTATCTGCCTGGCGGCAAAAGCACGATAAGCCAGACCATATACGATGCCAACGCCAAATACACATATGCTGCCGACAAGAGCTCCGGAAGCATACAGAAGTCGCTGGAAAGCGTGATAGACGACAATGCCGGCGCTGACGTGTGGCTTCTGAGATACTACAAAGCCGACAATTCGCCTCTGACGCTCCGCGGACTTGCCTCCGAAAGCTCAAGCTACACGATCTTAAAGGCTTACAAGAGCGGCAGGGTGTACGGGTGCAATACGGCGGCAACGTCTTTCTTCGAAGACATTCCGTTTGAGCCTCATCTCCTGCTCAGAGACTTCATATTAGCCTTCCACCCGGAAATGGCAACGATAATTGGAGAACCGAAGTATTTCTTCAAGTTGGAAAGGTAATGAACCAATCCGAAAGCCGCCAAGGTTATCAGTCTCTCACGATTTAAATGGAGGACATGTGGGGCCACATTATAAACTTGACAACTCGTCAACCATAAAATCATGACAACCATCACCAGAGAAGGATTATTTGCAGTCTGCTCAACAGTATTGCTTGCAGCGCTCTTCATCCTTAACATCACCACAGGTTCCGTAGACATTCCTGCCGGAAACATCCTTAACATAATCTTCGGCAACGGAGACAAGGAAACATGGACTTACATCATAATGGAATCGAGATTGCCACAGGCTATAACGGCGACGCTTTGCGGAGCATCGCTCGCAGTCTGCGGCCTGATGCTGCAAACTGCTTTCAACAATCCATTAGCCGGTCCGTCAATATTCGGAATAAACAGCGGAGCAAGTCTCGGCGTGGCTATCGTAATGCTGCTACTCAACGGCAGCATCTCTACCGACTTGCTCACGGTTAGCGGTTTCGCAGCGGTAATAACGGGTGCCATGGCTGGCGCTTCGGCTGTCATAGCCTTACTGATGGCGTGCTCAAGGATAGTGACTAGCAACGTGGTGCTCTTGATAATCGGCATCATGATAGGCTACCTGTCGTCGGCGGCAATATCCATCTTCAACTTCTTCGCTTCCGAACAGGGAGTACAGTCTTATGTCATCTGGGGAATGGGAAACTTCAGCAGCGTGTCATTGCAGCACCTGCCCATCTTCTCATCCGCCACGATATTGTGCCTCGTCATGTCGCTGCTCATGATTAAACCTCTCAATGCCCTGCTGCTCGGAGAGAAGTATGCCGAGAACCTTGGCTTCAACACTCACCGCGTGCGTGCCATGTTGCTCCTTATCACGGGAATACAGACAGCCGTCACCACAGCATATTGCGGTCCGGTGGCTTTCATCGGTCTGGCCGTGCCTCATATCACCCGCCTCTTCATCCGCACCGACTCTACATCGAGCCTAATGCCCTGTTCCATCATTTCTGGAGCCATCGTGGCGCTTGCATGCAACCTTGTGTGCACACTCCCCCCCAACGGCAACATCATACCGCTGAACGCCGTCACGCCTCTCGTCGGAGCACCGGTAATAATATATCTCGTGATAAAGATAAAATAGTTCGGACATTGGGTAAGACAAACTAATATCGGAAATCCTTGCTTACACAACCATTGTAGGAAAAAGCTTTTAGAATGGTGCTTTTTGCATTAAAAAACTATATGAAAACTCTGAAATCGAGTAGGAGGAAAACGAAGCAGTTTTCTTCCTACTTTCGTTTTCCGACCTCTCACACCACCGTACGTGCGGTTCCGCATACGGCGGTTCCTATTTTGGATACCATTCGAGATATGCCTCCATTAAAGTAGCATACCCTGCGGAGCGTAGTTTATTGTTATCTATCGCCCTTTTTAGAACAGGGCTGTCAGCTATTCGCCAATAGCCCTTGCGAGTATTACCCCATTCGTATGCTTGGTATTTACTAATGCCACATCTGATGAGGTTTGCCACTTTTGTCTTGACTTTCTTCCAAGCTTTCCATATACACATGCGTATTCGACGTCTTAACCATTCATCAGTATCAAGTAAGAGACGTTTCATATTAGCAAGATGATAATAGCCGACCCACCCTCTTATGTATTCTTTCAGCTTTTGCTTTCTCTTGGCGTATCCCCATCCGTTGCTGCGACTTGTCAATTCTTTCAACCTTGATTTCATCTTGGCTTTGGACTTTGGGTGCACTGTGAGTTGGCATTTGCCCTTCATCACATAAAAGGAGTAGCCGAGGTATTTCACTCCGCGCACATACGACACTACGGTCTTTTCCTTGTTGACTTTGAGATATAGAGTATTCTCTATAAATCGGGTTATAGACTCCTTCACTCGCATTGCTGCCCTCTTGGACTTACAAAATATCATCGAGTCATCTGCATAGCGTACAAAGGGAAGCCCTCTGCGTTCAAGTTCTTTATCCAATTCATTGAGCATGATGTTGCTCAACAACGGACTTAGCGGTCCTCCTTGGGGAGTTCCTTCCTCACTCGCTTCAAACAAGCCTTTGTTCATTACACCACTTCGGAGATATTTGTGTATAAGACTGACAACTCTGCCGTCTTTTATCGTACGGCTGAGGATTTCTATGAGCTTGCTATGGCTCACGGTGTCGAAGAAGCGTTCAAGGTCAAGGTCTACTACATAGGTGTAGCCCTCGTTGATTATCCTTTGCGCTCCACGCAGTGCATCATGGCATCCCCTTCTCGGTCGGAAGCCGTAGCTTGTCTTGGAGAATTGGTTCTCATAGATAGGAGTCAGTACTTGGTTGATGGCTTGTTGCACCACACGGTCTACTACTGTAGGTATTCCCAACAGGCGCATCTTGCCGTTGTCTTTGGGTATTTCTACCCTTTTCACTGGGTTCGGACGGTAAGAGCCGTCCATCAAGGAACGGATGAGCACATCCTTGTTGGTCATGAGCCATGGGAGCAACTGCTCGCATGACATCTTGTCGATACCACCACAGCCTTTGTTTCTCATAACAGCCTTGTAGGCTCGGTTGAGATTGGAAGGACTGAGGATTTGCTCGAAAAGGTGCTCCTTGTCGAATGGTACTTCCACGATGTTGTCTTCACACATCCACATGAAGGTCTGCACTCCCCCATACCATTCGGTTTCCGACCTATCTCTTTGGGGGCAGCCATTAACTTGGGATAATGTTTTCTGCATTCTTTCCTTCATGAGGTATGTTTCAATTACTATCGTTTAATTGTTAGGTTCAGCCCTTCGTGCAACGTTATCGACTATTGCACTACTATGGCGTCTGCTGACTTCTCACGGTAAGCTTTACTCCGCTTCTTTCGTAAAAAAAAACTATTTGAAGCGTCCGTGAGACCTCCTCGGATAAGGGCATTGTCTTTCCATCTTATACCCACTTCATTTACACCGACCGTTCCGAATAGCTATGGGGCTTTGGTCTGTGTTGCAACCTTACCCACGGTCATATGCCTTGTATGAAGTTTCTGTACGTTAGGTCAGATGTTTGCCACCGGCTTCTTTCAGATTTCACCTCACGATGAACACCCTTGCCTTTGGCTATGTAATTCCCGCTATTAAGGCTTACTCGGGACTTGCACCCGTTAGACAATGCTCGTGCCGAGCATACAACAGAAAAGCGGCTGCCTTCACAGGTTGCCGCTTTAAATTTTCAATAGGTATTAGTCTTTTAAGGTAAAAAGATTGTTTTCAGGATAACGTTTGCAAAGTTATAACTATTTTTCAATATTCCAAAGATTTTACCAACTTAATTTATGTCAATTTGTGTGTGTTCCCACACAGCCTATAAATTTTCCTTAAAAATTTACAATTTGTAAGACATAAATCGAAAAAATCGGTTCATCCACCGCTTCATCCTTACAATTGTCCTCAAATTACTAAACGAGTAATAAACTCCCCCACTCTTCTAAAAATCAGAATTTTGACAAGACTCAATGACCGGTTCCAGATAAAAAGCCAAAGCGTCAAACGCGTTTCAAAGACTATTGCCCAAGCGATGTAAACAATGGCAGCTTATGGAGTATGTTAAATATTGTATTTAGACAAGGAAAGCGAAAGATTTTGAGTAATTTTGTTTCTTCAAATTGGTAAAGAAACAGGTTTCAATTGTATTATCACTATTAATCATCTATATGACGACAGAAAACAAGCCATACTTTTCTTTTGAGGTATTGCCTCCACTAAGAGGCAAGGGTATCGACAGCATTTATCGCACAATAGACCGACTGATGCCGTTTGACCCAGCCTACATAAACATCACGACACACAGATACGACACCCTTTACAGCGAACTCGCCAACGGGACATACAAGAAACTCAGCGTGCTCAACAGACCCGGAACGGTGGCAATCGCAGCTGCGATAAAGGAGCGATACAAGGTGCGCACGGTGCCACACATCATCTGCAGCGGATTCACGGCAGCGGAGATAGAGAGCGAACTGATAGACCTCTCTTATCTGGGTATAACAGACCTGCTGCTGCTAAGAGGAGACAAAGCCAAAAGCGACAACAGATTCATTCCTACGCCTGAAGGACATGCACACGCCATTGACCTCTGCCAGCAGATAAACCGCTTCAACAACGGACAGTTGCTCGGAGGGGTACAGAACGAGATGCTCACTGAACCTTTCACATACGGTGTGGCCGGGTATCCGGAAAAACACGACGAGGCGATGAACATGGAAACCGACATCGAGAACCTGAAGGCAAAGGTGAACGCCGGGGCACAATATATAGTGACGCAGATGTTCTTCGACAACAGCAAATACTTTGCATTCGTGAAACGTCTGCGCAAAGAAGGAATCAACGTGCCCGTAATACCGGGACTGAAACCTCTGACAACGCTCAACCATCTGACGATGCTGCCTAAGACGTTCCACATCGACTTCCCCAAGCGGTTGTCTAACGAACTGATGAAATGCAAGAGCAACGATGACGTGAAGGCTGTGGGAGTGGAATGGGCAAAACACCAATGCAGGGAACTATGTGAGAATGGCGTACCCGGAATACACTTCTACACGATGAACGCTTCACAGAGCGTGGAGAAAATAATGAACGGACTATACCCCCCCCATGAATATTACCAAGCCAAGGAACGCGGACTATAAATCATCAGGAGCCTACTAAAGGACGATGGTCCGCAAGGAACAAGGAGAACACTCTCCAAAAGGCGAAACAAGAAAAAGAAGAAATACCAAGAGCAGAAATGAAAGATAAGACAAAGTCTTTTTACGATACATTCAGACGCGACAACGACAGGATATGGATTCTCGACGGAGCGATGGGCACCATGATACAAAGGTACCATCTGGAAGAAGAAGACTTCCGCGGAGAGAAATTCATGGACTGGGACGTGAAACTGAAGGGCAACAACGATATCATCTCCATCACACGTCCCGACGTGCTGAGGGAGATACACAGGGCTTATCTCGAAGCCGAAGCCGACATCATAGAGACCAACACCTTCAACGCCCAGAGAATATCACAGTCCGACTACCACACCGGACATCTCGTGAAGGAGATCAACCGGGAGGCTGCAAGGATTGCCAGAGAGGAGGCAGACAGGATGACACGGCTCACTCCTGAGAAGCCAAGGTTCGTGGCTGCGTCAATCGGACCCACAAACCAGACGCTGTCCATGTCGCCCGACGTGGAAAACCCTGCCTACAGAACTCTGACTTTCGACGAGCTATGCGACGCATATACAGAGCAGATGACGGTATTAAGCGACAACGGCGTTGACATCTGGCTGATAGAAACCATATTCGACACTCTCAACGCCAAAGCGGCCCTTGCTGCGG
The DNA here is from genome assembly GCF_008680225.1 of Prevotella sp. LMAG:51. NCBI lineage: Bacteria > Pseudomonadati > Bacteroidota > Bacteroidia > Bacteroidales > Prevotellaceae > Prevotella > Prevotella sp. LMAG:51. Next base: position 18,632 of record NZ_NALQ01000024.1, read on the forward strand.
CAAGAAGAGTGAGGGTGGCTACGGGAAGGGAAATCCCCGTAATGCTCAGCGTCACCATAACCGACGCGAGCGGACGCACACTCTCGGGACAGACTCTCGACGCTTTCCTCGCATCGGTGCAACACGACGAGAACATTTTCAGCGTAGGTCTTAACTGCTCCTTCGGTGCTGAAGACATGCGTCCTTATCTGCAGGCGCTTTCTGAACGCTCACCTTATTATATAAGTGCCCACCCCAATGCCGGTTTCCCCGACGAAGAGAGTATATATACCGAAACGCCACAGATGATGGCAGAGGCGATAAAGTCTTTTGCCGACGACATGAGCGTTAACATCGTTGGTGGATGCTGTGGCTCCACGCCTGAACACATCAGGGCCATCTCACACATTGTGGAGGCGAGAAAGGCACGCAGCCTGCCGGTTACAGGCAAGGTGGACTGGCTGGCTGGCATGGAGAGCTATTCGCCAGCCGAAGGGATGTTCATCAACGTAGGCGAGAGATGCAACGTGGCAGGCAGCAGGAAGTTCCTACGGCTCATCAAGGAGAAACAATACGACGAGGCTCTCGCCATCGCACGCAAACAGGTGAGAGACGGAGCGACGATGCTTGACATAAACATGGACGACGGTCTGATAGACACCGAAGCGGAGATGACCCATTTCCTCAATCTCATGGCTTCCGACCCCGAGGTGGCACGTGTGCCGTGGATGATAGACTCCTCGCGTTTCAACGTGATAGAGGCAGCCCTCAAATGCGTGCAGGGCAAATGCATCGTCAACTCCATATCGCTGAAAGAGGGAGAGGAATTATTTCTATCTCATGCCAGGACTATAAGGGAGTATGGGGCTGCCATGGTGGTGATGGCATTCGACGAGGAGGGACAGGCCACTACTTACGCCCGCAAGGTGGAGGTGTGCCGAAGGGCATACAGACTACTTACCAAAGAAGCCGGTGTGAAACCCTACGACATAATATTCGACCCCAACATCCTGACCGTGGCTACCGGAATGAAGGAACACGACAGATATGCCATAGACTTCATAAAAGCTGCCGGATGGATAAAGAAGAACCTGCCTGGCGCTCATGTCAGCGGAGGTGTGAGCAACCTGTCTTTTGCCTTCAGAGGCAACAATTACCTGCGCGAGGCTATGCATGCCGCCTTCCTCTATAATGCCATGAAAGAGGGCATGGACATGGGAATCGTCAACCCAGCCACAAAGGTGATGTATCAGGACATTCC
>NZ_NALQ01000025.1:0-39989 GCF_008680225.1 Prevotella sp. LMAG:51
CTTTTGAGGAGGTTTCCTTTAATACCCCTACGTTAGGGGTGGTAATTGCTTCTTTACTTGCTGTTGTCTTATTAGGCGCTTCTGCCTTTGCAAGCGGTTCTGAGATAGCGTTTTTTAGTCTCACTCCTTCGGATCTCAATGAAATGGACACGGAGAAGAATCCGAAAGATTTGGGGATAGACAAGCTCCGTAAGGACAGTGAGCGTACGCTTGCCACGATATTAGTGGCAAACAATTTCGTGAATGTAACCATCATTATGCTTTGCAACTATGTTTTTGGGTCGTTGATTTATTTTGGCAACGCCTATTGGTTGCAGTTCGTTTGCATAACAGTACTTTTGACTTTTCTGTTGCTTCTTTTCGGTGAGATAATGCCCAAGGTCTTTGCTCGTCAGAATGCATTGCAGTTCTGCCGTCGTGCCGTGGGGGGTGTCTTGGTGGCAAGAAAGATGTTCTGGCCGATAGAAAACATATTGTTGAGAAGTCGTGTGCTTGCCGACAGTCTTTTGCAGAAGGAAAATCATGTTCTGAGCGTTGATGAACTCGGGCAGGCTCTGGAACTCACTGACAAAGATGACATTAAGGATGAGAAGAGTATGCTTCAGGGTATCATACGTTTTGGAGACGAGACGGTGAAGGAGATCATGACAAGTCGTAAGGATGTAGTTGACATTGATATAAAGTCACCGTTCTCCAAGGTCATTAGTAGCATCGTGGATAATAACTACAGTAGGATACCAGTATATCAGGATAATACAGATAATATTCGTGGTGTTTTGTATATCAAGGATCTTCTGTTGCATATCGGAAAACCAGACAGCTTCAGGTGGCAGAGTCTCATCCGTCCACCTTATTTCGTTCCGGAGACCAAGAAAATTGATGATTTGTTGAGGGAGTTCCAGAATAACCGAATACACATTGCTATAGTGGTTGATGAATTCGGTGGAACCAGTGGCATTGTGACTCTAGAAGACGTGCTGGAGGAAATCGTAGGTGAGATTCGCGATGAATATGATGAAGATGAGAAAACCTACAGACGGATAAACAACAATACATTCATATTTGATGGCAAGACCCCCTTGAGTGATTTCTGCAGGATATTGAATGTTCCCGATGATGAATTCTCAGACGTTGAAGGTGAGGCTGATACCCTTGCTGGTCTAGTGTTGGAGATGAAGGGGGATTTCCCTAAGGTGCATGAAAAATTTGAACATTCAAACTTCGTCTTCGAGGTGTTGGATGTCAAGGAGCGCCGCATCGCCACTCTGAAGGTCATTTTGCGTGACGCTAAAGAAGTGAAAGGTGATGAAAAACAGTAATCCATAATACTGATTATGCCAAGAATTCCACTTAGTATAACAACGCCCAGTGATGTGCAAGTTGGCTTGTGGCGTATGGATGAGAGCGAGGACGAAATCCTGCATGCCAATCCTTCGCTTTATAGTCTGCTGCCAGACATCTCATCTATGAAGTCGCAGACTCGACGCCTTGAGCGTTTGGCTGTAGCAGCTTTGCTTGAGAGTATGTTTGGTCAGGCTGTACCTGTGGAACATAACGATGCCGGACGCCCGTTTCTTGACAACGGTTATGAAATCGGCATCAGCCATACAAGGGGGTATGCCGTTGTCATTGTTTCGAAAAAACATAACGTTGCTGTTGATATGGAATACATGAACGACAGGGTGATGCGGATAGCCAGACGTTTCTTGCGCGAGGATGAATCGCTGACAACAGTGAAAGAACTTCTTTTGTGCTGGTGTGCAAAAGAAACACTGTATAAGCTGCATAGCGATGACAGGCTGGCATTTCAGGAGATGCGGACGCATGGCATACGCAATGATGGAAATCTTGAGGGACGGTTTACAATAGATAATTTAAAGCGCGGTATTACTGTTGAAATGTCATATCTGTCAACTCAATCTTACATATTGACAATTGCCGTAGAAAAAAAGTCTTGAATAAATGTAAAAAACGGCAAAAGATTGTGTGGTAGAAATAAAATATGTAACTTTGCAATATTAATTATAACAATAATAATATGAAAATTTCACACATCGAACATTTAGGAATAGCAGTTCCGAGCATTGAGGAAGCTCTTCCGTATTTCAAAGACGTTTTGGGACTTGAGTGCTACGCAGTAGAAGAGGTTGCGGATCAGAAGGTGAAGACAGCTTTTTTGAAGTGTGGTGAGGTTAAGCTGGAATTGCTGGAGCCGACATCTCCAGACAGTACTATCCAGAAATGGCTCGACAAGGGCAATCATGGTGTTCACCACGTTGCTTTCTGCATTGAGGATGGCGTGGCAAATGCATTGGCAGAGTGTGATGGAAAGGGAGTACGTCTTATCGACAAGGCTCCTCGTAAGGGAGCTGAGAACTTGAATATCGCTTTCTTGCATCCTAAATCAACATGCGGAATTCTCACAGAATTGTGCGAGCACTAAAAAGGTAAAGAACAGTTTTTTAATAATTATAAATTAATTATGAGTAAGCAATTAGAGAAAATCAAGCAATTGATCGCTAAGCGTGAAGAAGCTCGCTTGGGTGGCGGAGAGAAAGCTATCGAGAAGCAGCACGCTCGTGGAAAATATACAGCGCGTGAGCGTATCGACATGCTCCTTGATGAGGGCAGCTTTGAGGAGTTTGACATGTTCAAGCTTCATCGTTGTACCAATTTCGGTATGGAGAAGAAGCAGTTCCTCGGTGACGGTGTTGTAGCCGGAAGCGGAACTATCGATGGTCGTCTCGTATACATCTTCGCTCAGGACTTCACCGTAAATGGTGGATCTCTCTCAGAGACTATGGCTCAGAAGATCTGCAAGGTCATGGATATGGGTATGAAGATGGGTGCACCGGTAATCGGTATCAACGACTCCGGTGGCGCACGTATCCAGGAGGGAATCAACGCATTGGCAGGATATGCTGAGATTTTCGAGCGTAACATCCTTGCTTCAGGTGTAATTCCGCAGATTAGTGGTATCTTCGGTCCTTGTGCCGGAGGTTCTGTTTATTCTCCAGCATTGACTGACTTCACTCTTATGATGGAGAACACATCATACATGTTCTTGACTGGTCCTAAGGTTGTGAAGACTGTTACGGGTGAGGATATCGACCAGGAGCACCTCGGTGGTGCAAGCGTACACTCTACAAAGAGTGGTGTGACTCACTTCACAGCAGCTACAGAGGAAGAGGCTATGGAGATGATCAAGACACTCTTGAGCTACATTCCTTCTAACAATATGGAGGAGGCTCCACGTAAGGAGTGCACAGATCCTATCAACCGTATGGAGGATTCTCTCAACGACATCATTCCTGACGATCCTAACATGGCATACGACATGTATAAGGTTATCGGAGCAATTGTTGACAATGGCGAATTTTTTGAGGTTCAGCCTAAGTTCGCAAAGAACATCATCGTTGGTTTCGCCCGCTTCAACGGACAGAGCGTTGGTGTCGTAGCCAACCAGCCATCATGCTATGCAGGTGTACTTGACGTTAATGCAAGCCGCAAGGGTGCTCGTTTCGTTCGTTTCTGCGACGCTTTCAATATTCCAATCGTCAGCCTCGTTGACGTGCCAGGATTCTTGCCAGGTACAGGTCAGGAGTACAATGCTGTTATCCTCCACGGAGCAAAGTTGCTTTATGCTTATGGAGAGGCTACAGTGCCAAAAATCACCGTTACATTGCGTAAGAGTTATGGTGGTAGCCATATTGTTATGGGTTGTAAGCAGCTCCGTACAGACCTCAACTATGCATGGCCATCAGCAGAGATTGCTGTTATGGGTGCAAGCGGTGCCGTTTCTGTGCTTTGTGCCAAGGAGGCAAAGACTCATGAGGATCCTAAGGCATTCCTTGCAGAGAAGGAAGAGGAATACACCGAGATGTTCGCTAATCCATATCAGGCAGCCAAGTATGGCTACATTGATGATGTGATTGAGCCTCGCAACACTCGTTTCCGCATCTGCCGCGGTTTGGCTCAGCTTGCTACTAAGCGTGACAACCTGCCAGCTAAGAAGCACGGAAATATTCCTATGTAATTTGAAATCTTTATCTGCCACGGTGCTGTTATGTTTCCGTGGCGGATAAATACAAATAGAGTATATAGTATGGGAAAAACAAATAATGAGGTATATGCGGCGATAGCTTTGGCATTGCATGAGTTCAAAGGAAACAATGTGCATGACAAGGAGCCGGGCATTATCACAATCAAGGAGAGACACTCTGATTGGGAGTCTCATCTGCTGCGCATGACTAACAAACCTCAAAAATAATTACACAGAGATGAAAGAATACAAATATACTATCAATGGCAACAAGTATGATGTCCAGATTGTTGACATCGTTGAGAATATTGCCACCGTCGCTGTAAATGGCGAGAACTATAGTGTTGAGATGGAGAAGGAGCCAGAGCCAGAGAAGAAGAAGGTTGTAGTAAAGCCTGTTGCTCAGCCACAGCCTGCGGCAGAGTCTTCTTCAGCTTCTGCTGCAACAGTGAACACCAACAATGCTCTGAAGGCACCACTGCCTGGAGTAGTAAGAGAGATCAACGTTGCTGTTGGCGACGAAGTTGCTGTTGGTGATACCGTTGTCGTACTTGAGGCAATGAAGATGGCAAACAACCTTGAGGCAGAGAAGGCTGGCAAGGTGACAGCCGTTCTTGTTCAGGTCGGTGAGAGCGTGATGGAGGATACTCCACTCGTAGTAATAGAATAAGAATTCTGAAACCATAATAGAATTACTGACAATGCCGCTTTAGCCGTGATGGCTAAGGCGGCATTTCTGTAGGGTATTATAATAGTCTTGCTAATTATTGATTTGCAAATAGTTTTCCGATAAGAGTGAGGAGGTTGGTTACCGTTTCCTTACTTTCAACAGGAATTTTAATCGATGTCTCTCCTGTCTTTTCGTTTTTCTCCGTTATGGAGTCAACGAGGGCAGCAGTGGCTTCGGGAGATTTCAGAGTCTCAGCCAATCCGGAGAGGAACGATATTCCTTGCTCCACAAGTTCTTTAGGATGTGCCTTTTTGTGGGATTTGTTTGGCTCGTTGTCAAAGGTTTCGTTCATGGCAGTCTGTCTGTCGTCTGTTTCGTTTCCGTCAGACAAGTATTCTGCGTTATGCGGCATGCCTTCTGTGTTATAGTCCTCTTCAGGTGTTGTGTTGTTTTCTTTTGCGGCTTCCTCATTTTCTTCTGCTGCGACAATAGCTTCTGCCGTGGAGGTTGTGTTGTTCTCATTCTCATCCGGCGTGTTGTTTTCCTCCTCTGATACGAAGCTGCTGACAGTCTCCATGATTTTGCCGAACTTGTTGTCGTCGGCAAAGATGGAATCCTCTCCGTTGTCGAGCACTCCTTCAAACATCGATGTCTTGAACCTCAACTTGCCCACCATCGTTTCCTCGATGGAGTGGGGTGCTACAAGGTTGATGACCTGTATGTTGCTTTGTTGTCCCAACCTGTATATGCGTCCGATGCGCTGCTCAAGTACAGCCGGATTCCATGGCAGGTCGATGTTGATTATAGTGGCTGCAACCTGAAGATTCAGTCCGGTGCTTCCAGCATCGGTGGAAAGGAAAACGCGACTTTCGGCATTGTTCGTGAAGTTGTCCACCATATCCTTCCTCTTTTCCGATGGCACTCCTCCATGCAGATACTCAAAGCCTATGCCTTTCTTTCTCAGTTCCTTAGCCACAAGTCGGGTCATCCGCTCCCATTGGCTGAACACCACCACCTTTTCTCCCTCCTCGCAAACGATGTCGCTGATGAGGTTGATACATTCGTCCACCTTGGTGTCGTATCTCGTCTTCTGGTCCAGGATATAGCTGCTGTCGCATACCATTCTCATCTGTGAAAGATGGAGCAGGAGCCTGTTGCGGTCTTTCTCCGACAGGAAGTGGTGCTTCTGCCATTTCATGACAAGCATTCTCACCTGGTGCTGCCATTCGGAGTGCATACCCATCTGTTCTTTCGTCATAGGCACGAAGAGGTTCTTGTCAATCCTGCTTGGCATCTGCAGCTTCACGTCCTTCTTGCGCCGTCTGATAAGAATGTCGCTCAGTTGTTTTCCTATATTGTTCAGTCCCTTGTAACCTAATATCTTGCCAGTCTCGTCGCTCACGATATGTTCTTCCTTGAACTTGTAATACGGTGCGAGTCGGAAGTTGTCTGCAAACTCTACTATGGAATACAGTTCGTCGAGCTTGTTCTCCAATGGCGTGCCAGACAGGATGACGGCATAGTCGGATTCTATTTTCCTTGCCGCCCTCGAAATCTGTGTATTCCAGTTCTTCAACCGTTGCACCTCGTCCATGATGAGCATGTTGGTCTGTAGTTTTCCGAGAATCCTGATGTCGTTGCATGCGCTGTTGTACGACACAATCTTGTATGTCTCCTTACGGCAGTATGCCTCTTTCCTTTTCAAGTGTCCGCCTTCAATCACGTATACGTCAGCATCCGTGAATTTCTTTATTTCGCTTCTCCATTGGTATTTCAGTGAAGTGGGGCAGAGTATGAGTACAGACTCTATGAGTCCCTCTTTCCTCAGCAGTTCGGCAGTTCCGATAGCCTGAATGGTCTTTCCCAGTCCCATCTCGTCGGCGATAATAGCCTTGCCGGCTCTTGCTGCGAAGCGTATTCCCTCTTTCTGATAGGGATAAAGATTGGCATTGAGCAGAGCGTCAAGCTCTTCGTCGCCGTAAGTCGCCACGATATCCTTCCTTGCCTTTCTCGCCCTGAAGTCAAGTATGAAGTCAGTCGCATCTTTATAGCATCTGAATGTGTCGCTGATTCTCTTTGCCTGGTTCAGGAAGTCGCCGAAGGTGTAGAAGGCAGACTCCTTCAACACAGAGTCCTCGTCGAAATAATCCTTTGCCAGCTTCTCATATTCTTCCTTGTTGTCCGCTCCGATGCGTATCTTCACGCACCGTTCTTCCCTGTATGAAAGATAGACCGACGTGTATGGCGGAATCTCTCTGTGAACTCGATATTCCTTTCTCGTCCCCAGCCATTTTTTCACAGCTTCAATGTGCTTGCATGTTCCCAACCTTGATGTCTTGAAGTCCCAGCAGGAGCAATAGTTCCATTCGCTGTTAGCACCTCGGTATACCACCTTGTATTCATTTGCAGTCAGAGGATTGTCCACGAGATATTCTCCGGGGCATAGCTCATCGTCTACACAGCGTATCTTTAGCTTGGCAGGTTCAGCGATTTGTCTTCTGAGCTTTACCTGCCATTCTTCCATCGAAAGGTTGTCAGGCTTTATGATATGCGAAACCTTGGCTTTCTTCTTGCCGGTAGCTTTTCTTTTCCTTTTATCTTTATTTTCCTTTGTCGCCATATATATTTAAATGATCTTTATCGGCTTCTTAAGCCATTCCCAAATGGAAAGTTACCGAATTTCTCAAAGTCAACAAATAAGTACGTTCGGAAAACATTTCCATAATGTACGTTGTCATTCTGAATTTCGTTGTCTCCATTATATTGTGCAAATACTTTGCAAACGAGTGCAAATAGAGTTTACTCTCAATTTGCCGAGTGCAGCTAAGTGTTATGCAAATATAGCATAAAATACGATTAATCGAGCGAAGCGGGGAATCTTTCTCGCTTCCGGGCGTCAGAATTTTATCCAGAGGCTGTAATTTGTTCCGGTACTCTCCGCCAGGTACTGTAGTACTCTTACGTAAGTACTGCAGTAATTTCTGTAAGAGTACTGGCGTAAGTCATATAGATACGATGCGTAAGTCATATAGATATGATACGAAAACTATAGGGTTAGACAGAATAAAAAGCGTGTTTGTTGTCTGCTTTGACTTTACCCTCAATCGGTCATTGGGGGCGGTAATGTCTTTTCCTAAATCAGAAGCTTGAATAATAATAATATCCTTGAAGAAACATTTTAGATAGAAAAGCAGTAACTTTGTAGCACGAAAAAAATAAAAATGTATGATAACATCAAAGACAGTTCATTCCTTCCAACTCAGTCAGCAGCAAGGACACACGCTCCTTACGGCACAGGAATATCCTTGGAGCGTGTTGCAGGTGGTGCCTACTACTCCGGCTGATTTTGAGAGTACGATGGCAATTCTGAAGGAGCGGGGAATGGTGGCTCACCATGATACCGACCGCACATTCTGTATTATCCATCTGACGAGCGGCGACCATGACGGGCAACACCCCGAGCGGCATATTACCATCACCCAAGACAACCACATGCAGATTATCAATGACCTAAAGGACACGATGGCGCAGGCGGCTGTGTGGTATAAGACGAATGTTGTAGACTCTCTCTTGTGATTCGCTCTAAATAATATACATCTTTTGAATCATAACAATTGATCACATGTAGAGATATGCTAATTTTATAATTGTCGGCGCAATACAATCATTGGGTAGCCGTTTCTAAATTAATATCCCTGTATGTGAACGTGTAACGTACGTTTAATAAAGCGTACTTTCTAAAACCTGGGTATTGCATAATAGATGGATAGGAAAGTCAACGTAAATTTTACGTAAAGGATATGCTATGCCTTATCCGCTCGGTCAGGATTCATTTCCTTCGTCCACTCCCAGTCCGAATAGGGCGAAGTCGCCTTTTAGCGGGTCGTCGGGGAATATCTTGAGCATGGTGTCTGTAAGCCGGCGGGCGGTGGTCATTGATGCCGTGCGGCTCTGCAGCAGATTCATGCGTTGTGCCTCCTGCACCACATGCGTGTCGAGCGGCATGATAAGACTGCGGCGGTCTATGATGTCAGCCCACAGGCCAAGGTCTACGGGTGAGTCCGTGCGCACCATCCATCGCAGGAACATACACATCCGTTTGCAGGCCGATGATGTGTTTTTAGGGACAATCTTGCTTGCTCCATAGACAGAGAAGAAGCGGCAGATGGCGTCAACCGCCTCTAACCCCGTGGATGCATTCCTCCTTACGTATTCCTTCATGCTTCCGTATTCAGTCAGCATCGTTTGATATGCCGATAGCAGACAGCACATGTCGTGACAGGTGTACAGCCGGTAATAGCAGTCGGTGGAGTCGGGAAGACAGGTTTTCCATCCGCCGTGGCGCACCCAATGGTCAACATCACCTCTTGCGTCATCGAGCAGAAACTGTATCTTCGGAAAGAACTGTTTCCTCGATCCATAGCTAAGGCATGAAGCGATGAAAGCCATAGCTTCCCTGTTTGCCTTGCCCTCCACTTTGTGCATGAACGAACTCGGGTCGGCAGGCAGGAAATCCTTTGTCTCGTATTTCTCCGCGAGATACATAATCCTTTTTCTTGTTTCCTCTTCAATGATGAAATCAGTCATTTGTCGTGATATTGTTTATGGTTGCAAAGGTAATTATTATAATTTGTCCATGATGTCGTTGGCCATAAAAATTATTATTTGTGGGTATTTTAATCGTTGTAATGTAAAAATATGTCTTTCAGGCTTGTTTTATTTTGAAATAAATTGTATTTTTGCAGAAATTAAAACGTTATCGATTATGAGGAAGATTTATTATATCATTTTTGCCTTAGGGTTTATGAGCATGCCGGTGGTAGCCCATGCCGATCCGGCTATTGAGATAATAGAGACTGACTATGACGGCCAGAAGGGCGGCATTTCGCTTCGCGTCATATCCGACGGTAACGGTCAGACGCGATTGCGTATTACCAATGCTAATGGTCAGACTCTGTCTATCTACGACGTGTCGGGAGCTCCTGTCAAGCGGATAAAGGTTGACGGAGTGGACAAGACTTATGAGCTGAATCTCCGCAAGGGATGCTACATTGTCAAAGTGGGCAATGTGGTGCGCAAAGTTTCTGTCAGCTGACACATGACATTCTTTTGATAAGATTTTAAGATTAAGTGTAAATGGATGTAAAGCGTTGGACCTGTTCGGTAACCAACGCTTTTCCTGTATTCTGGGGCAGTATGTTTATTCTTGATAGAATGTATAAAATAAAAGTATTGACTTCTAACCCCAATCGGGCATTAGGCCGTTTTATGTAATATCTTAAACTGCTGTAATATCCATATTTCTGTTTTCAGAATTCAGCCAACGCTAACCTTCAATTATTGAATCTGCCACTATTCTAAAGTCAGTCTCTTTATGAAAGCCCAGCAGATTCTGTGCGTCTTGCCCTTCTTTGATAGAGAGCGTACGATGTACATGCCGTCAGGAATGTCTTTGACAGAAATCTCCTTGTTGTACGCTTTTGTAGTTAAAACCACCCCAGTGGCGGTTTCGAAAATCACGTACTGAGCATCGAGAGTAGACGGTTTTGAAGGCAATGCCAGTCGATTGCCGTCGTTTCTTATCAGCATGGCGTGCTGCAATCCCTCTTCGGCAGACAGGTCACAGTCGGATTGCAGAGCAGCGCTCTCCTTTCCGTATCTGTCCATTGCCGTCACGGCATAATGTCTGAACACGTTAGATTCCGGTACAGTCACTCCCAGATTCTTCACTCGCATTGCAATGATATTCCTTGAGTCAGTGATGTCGACCGGCGCTACGTCGCTGCCATATACATTATAATATATGTTGTCTCCGTCGGCAGGTTGTCTGTTCCATGAAATGTGGTCGACACCGTTTCCTTTGCTGATTCTCAGATCTGTAGGAGCCTCCGGTGCCTTATGTTCATACCATGTCATTTCAGGCACGAAGGCAGGGTAGGAATACATCTCGTTGGCAGTGAAGTCGAAAATCCCTTTAGTGTTGTCGGTGAAGAATTTGTTGCGGAACATTGCTGTTCCGATTCCCATCTGCCGGCAGACATTCATCTCCCTCGTTATGTCATCGATGGGCCAGTTGGCTTCGCGTGGCGACATGAAGTAGATTCCCAGTCCGGCGCTTACCGTCTTTCCGTGGCTTCGCTCCTTCCAGTCGGCAGCAAAGGGGAAGAAGTTGTCTCCTCTGAAATACATCATGGGGTATATCTGGTCCATCCATCCCTCTTTCATCCATTTTTCCACATCCTGACAACCTTTCTCCTCAGCGTTCCATCCCCGGCTCCTGTATCTGTTCAGGTCGTTTCGTTTGCCGATAGGCGAACAGCTCATCTTCAGCCATGGCTTCTCTGCTTTCACGGCATCGTGGATGCTTTTCACTATGTTTGAGATGTTAGCCCGAGCCTGCTGACGGGAGATGTTCAGCTTCAGGTTCTCCGGATATCTTATGTAGTCGAGGTGTATTCCGTCGATGTCGTAGTTTTTCGCTATCTCCCTGCATATGTTTGCGATATATGTCGCCGTGGCAGCCTTCTCTGGCCGCATGAACATCTCGTCGCCCACCTTCATCAGTAGTTCCGGGTGCTTCTTTTTCAGAGCTTTATATCCTGTTCCCGTTGGTCTGCCCACGGGTATGGTTACCACCCAAGCGTGAATCTCCATCCCCCTTTTATGGCATTCTTCTATGGCGAAAGCAAGAGGGTCGTAGCCAGGCGACATTCCTGGGTTCCCCGATACGCATCCGTCCCACGGCTCGTAGGCAGACGGATAAATCACGGTGCCTCTGATTCTTGTCTGCAGCAGAATAGTGTTTATGTTCGCCTTTTTCAGTTGGTCGAGCAATGCGGTGAGTTCCTGTTTTTGTTTCACTATCGTCCGTGGAGTATGAGCGTAAGTCTTGGGCCAGTCCAGTCCGCCGATTGTCGTCATCCATACCGCCCTTACCTCTCTTTTGGGTGGTATGCTGCTATAGCTGTCTGTATGAAAAATCTGCGCCATAGCCATAGTGCAGATGAATAATGTCAGTGGTATCGTAGTTAAAAGTCTTCTCATCGTTTTTTTTCTAATAATGATATTTTCTGCAAAGATAGTGCAAACCGAGAGAAGAACGAAATGAATCCATTCATTTCTTCTTCCGAGGTGCCGCCTGTCTTATTCAAAGATAGTGCAAACCGAGAGAAGAACGAAATGAATTTCAGCATTTTCATTCCACTTTCCTTTGTTGCGAATTACGTTTCAATTTCAAGTCTATAAGTAGTATTGCCGACTCTTTTTCATCGTTTGCAGCCTCTTTGGGGCGCCATGCCACAACGAAGCGCACGGTGGCCCGTGTCACCAGATAACCTTTCATCTGCCATTGCAGCATTTTTTTCTGCATGTTCATTGAGAGTAAGCCGATGTCAGTTCCAGTAGAGGGCAGACTGAGATGATAATCGTGGTATGCGAGGGTGTCCCCACTTCTCAGTGACAATATAGTTTTCTTATGTTCTTTGAAAGCTCCCAAGTTTACGTCCTTGTGTGACAACTGCAATTCTATCTCGTCAGGCATGGGATAATGTATTGGGTCTGATATCCGTTTGTCGGCACGTATGTCATCGAAAATCTTTCCATTGGTGTGAATCGTCAGTGATAGTTTGGTTCTGCTCATTCCTACATATAGTCTGCGCATGATATCATCGGTATAATGTTCCGGTTCGACAACAAGCATTATGACGTTGTCAAACTCTCGTCCTTTAGCCTTGTGGATGGTGCTCACCACAATGTCGGCATCGGAGACATCACAGAAGTCTTCAACGGATGACTCAAATAGGAAATCTCTCAGATCGGTGTAGTATTTCGCTTTGTTCATCAGTTCAAACATCATGATGCATCTTTTCAGATAAGGCAGACTGTTGCTCGTGCTGTATTTTTGTAAGGTCTTCGATTTCGCTTCCTCCCAGATATCCTCTGTAATGATAGGAGCCCGTGTGGTTTTCTGCATCCGGTCGATACATTTCACAAAATATCTCACCTCGGCGATGTTCCAAAAACGCAATCCGTCCATCGATTGAATCAGTTTGGCATTCAGACCATTTTCGTGGAGCAGTGCTACGGTTATCACGGCCTCTTCGTTCGTTTGCGTCAGTATGCAGGTCTTTCCCTGCCTGTTGTTCTGCAGAATGTCGTTTACGATAGGCAGAAACATATATACAGCTTTCTTTTCGCCGCTTTCCTTGTCTTGGAAGAAAGGCGGATGTTTAATGATGCTCACCATTCCCTTCTCCTTTTTCATTGAGATGATGGGGGCAGTCTTTAGTCTGTAGCTGATGTTTGGTGCGAAGTCGTTCACGGCATCCACTACATGTTCTGAACTGCGGTAGTTTTCTGTCATCTCTATGAATCTGCTGCCTTGCATCCTTCCAAGTTCTTCCATATAATGCGAATTAGAACCGCGGAATTCGTATATGTTTTGGTCATCGTCGCCAACGGCGATGACTCTCATCTCCTCGTTGGCCCTCATCAATGCATCTACCAGGGCGAAGTCGTCGTCACTCATGTCCTGTGCTTCGTCGATTACGAGCACAGTCTTGCGTATCCTGTTAGGCTCAACTTCGCCAGACCTTATCATATCGGCAGCTTTCTTCACCACATCGGCAGCGTCATTAAGGTTCCCGATTCTGCCGAGCAGGTCGAAGCTGTACGAATGGAAAGTCTTTATTTCAACGAAGTGTGCAGCGTTGCCTATCAGCAGCATCAGTCTCTGTTTGAATTCCGTAGCTGCAGCTCTTGAGAAAGTGAGCATGAGCAATTGTTCGTGTTTTACATCTTCGAGTAGCAACAGGGATGCCAGCTTATGAACGAGCACGCGTGTCTTCCCGCTTCCAGGTCCTGCCGCCACCACTATGCACTTGGATTCTCTGTCTTTGATAATCTCTTTCTGCTTCAGCGACAGATTGCCGAACAGTTGTCTGTATTTCATTGGCGTGAGGTTGTGCTCCAGTTCCTCCTTCCGTTTGCCGTTGAAGTATTTCTCCACAAACAAGCGGTAGTCCATCTGGAAATAGTCCTGTACGTATTTCAGTGCGGCATCATAGTTTCTCACCATCAGGTTGGCATATTCGCCCACGATATGTATCTGTTGCATTTTTTGTTTGTAGAATTCATTGAGCGCCTGGTAGTCTTCTTTTTTGTAACGCATGCGCATCTCCTTGAGTCTGTGGATGTCCATGGCATTGTAGAGGACAAGAAATCCTCCCTCAAGTTTCAAAGCCCCTGTCTTTGAAAGATACAGCAATGCTTCCTCAACGTCTTCCAGTTGGACTTTCCCGTTTCCTGTAAACAGATCAGAGACTGTGCTTCTGTTGTATTCGTCCAGCATTTCAATAACGGAGAACTGTACGCTCCCTTTTCCCGCTTTCTTTTCAGAAACGGTGTTTCCACCCTCTGTCGGTTTGGATTCCTTTTCCCTTTCGTTTTTCTCGGCAATGGCATAGAGGCGATCAATGATAAAGTGGCAGATTTTTATTCTTCTTTCAAATCTTTTTATCATGAAATCCAAGTCATGCAGACGTGTAATGATGATGTTCTTTTCTTTGTCTTGTTTCTTGAGGGTATAGCCCTTAACCACGAGGAAGTAAAGCAGTGTGCGTAAGACTTTCTCTGATGACGAGTCAATCCCTTCGTTTATGGCTTCTTCGTTTAGCTGCTTGTATGAACAGTGGAGCGGCTCTTCAGTTATGTGGCTGATGATGAATCTCTCGAGTCTGGCAAAATTGTCGAGTAAGTTTCTCGACTTCTTCTGTGTGTCGCCTATGTCATTCATATATGCAGACATGTCTCGCGTGTCGGCGAGTATTCCCTCCTGTCTCATCCTTATCACGGCAGATATTATCTCTTTCTTGCTCAGACCTAATATGTCTGCCAAATAGTCAATTCTCGATTCAGCTTCACTGTCTTGTGCTTTGGCGATGTTTTTCTGCGAGATTAGAGATTTTATGATTCTTGCCACATTATCCTTTTCCTTTTCAGTGAAGAGTGACGATTCCGTTATTCTTTTTCTTGCCTCGTCCATGTTTTTCACCGTAATACCAGTGGCATACACATGAGGAATGTTGTTGCCACGCTCTATATAGCCGCTTTGTTCCAGTGTGTTAAGGGCAGTGCGTACACGTGTCTCAATGTCGTTTATAGAGTCGTCCCATCCGGCTTGGCGTGCGATTTCTAGAGCTGAGCAGGATATATGTTGACGTTGTTTGGTGAAATCTTTCACGGCCTGCCATACTTGCTGTATTTCACTGATGCTCAGCTTTGTCTGGTTTAAAAGTATGAAATGCTTATCCAGGTCGTTGTCGCTATACAACACGAAGCAGCGGGCGTTAAGGTTCGGGTCTCTGCCGGCCCGTCCTGCCTCCTGTACATAGTTTTCCAATGAGTCAGAGATGTCATAGTGTACCACCAGCCCCACGTCGCTTTTGTCCACTCCCATGCCAAATGCCGATGTAGCGACAATCGTTCTCACTCTGTCGTTCATAAAGGCCTCTTGGTTTTGTATCTTTTCCTCCGAGTCCATCTTTCCGTTGTATGGCAGTGCCGGGATACCATCGCGTGTCAGCTTTTCAGCAAGTTGTCTGGTGCGTTTTGTCCGGGAGACATAAATTATCGTGGGACATTCAGACTCTCTCACAAGAGTTCTAAGTCTGTTGTATTTGTCATTTTCGGTGTCCACGTGGATTACTGAATAGCGAAGATTGGTTCTTGTTGCTGAGGTGGCAAACAGTTGTAGCTCAACACCGAGCCAGTGTTTGAAATAGTCGCATATATCCTGCACCACTTTCTGCTTTGCCGTTGCCGTGAAGCATGATATCGGGATTTGTAATTTGCCACCCTTGCGCTTTTGGTATTCTTTTATGAACTTGCCGATATATTGATAGTCCACTCTGAAATCCTGTCCCCATGCCGAGAAGCAGTGTGCTTCGTCGATCACAAATCTTGTGACGTGTCTCTCGCCGAGTATTCTTTCTATAGTCTTAGACCGCAGCATCTCCGGTGCGATATATAGCAGAGAGGCGTCTCCGTTTGTCACCCTCTCTATTGCCAGCGACCTGTTTATTGGGTCGAGCAGACCGTTTATTGTCACGGCGTCGGTTATTCCCCTGTTTGCGAGGTTGTCCACCTGGTCCTTCATAAGCGACTGTAGCGGGGATATTACCACGGTGAGTCCGTGGACAGCCTTTCCCGCCATCAGCGCCGGCAATTGGAAAGTAAGGGATTTTCCGCCTCCTGTAGGAAATATCGCCAGCAGTGACTTGCCGTCAACGGCTGCTCTGGTGGCATTTTCCTGTAGCGGTTCGTTATTGTAGCTTCTGAATTTGTCGTATCCGAAGTTTTCTTTCAGTGCAGCGCCCACGTCGAGAGACTCGTTGCAGTATCTGCACCCCTTCTCGCAGCGGCAATGTCGTAGTTTCCGTATCACGTATTCCACTTCTGGAAAATTGTGTAACACCCAGCCTGGTGTGATGGAGCGCCTGTCAGTAGTGTCTATCAGCGATAGGGCATAAGCCATTGCACATGGTTGGGATATGGCCAAATTCCTTATCTCAGCATTGCTGCAAATCTTTCCGTCGTATTCTTCTCTTATAATGTCTGCCAGCTCTTCAGTGTCCGTATATAGCCCTTGTGCTCCCATCATCGTGAGAAATCCGACGAATTCTTTCCTGTCTCTCAGCAGCGAGGCGAAAATCTTCTGTCGTTTGGGTGAGAGCGAGTTCCAGCGGGCTTCCTCGTCATATAAAAGTTCGCGGGCTTTCATGCAGTCGTTTACAGGGTTGTTCAGTTCGTCGCAAAGCAACTTGTCGTCTTTCACGAGTCTGTGGTATGGTCGTTCGGGAAAGAGTAGAGGTGAGAAATATAGCGTGTCTACTAGTAGCCATCGTCTGCTGCCATCTGTAACGGTAGCAGCTAGACTACCGTTTGCGGATGAATATCCAAACAGGTATTTCGCATCGTGGTTTACGATGTTGTGGCCACAAACGAAATGTATGTCTTCTCGTTTGAGAAAATCCACCAGTTCTTTAGAGGACGCTTCGTGGAATATCGCTCCATTGTGGCTTATTGCCCCTATGTCGTGTATCTTATGGTCCTTCAGTCCTATTTCCGTATCTATGAATGCATACTTAGTCTTGTCCCATTGCCATGAGTCCCGTCTTCTCTTGTCGGTTGCTTTGTCGTTGGCATGATTATCCTCATTACCAGCAGCTCTTGATATCTTGAAAAAACGGTTGAATATGGACATGTCAGTACGAATTAAAATGTAACAAATGCAAATGTACTAAAAAATAGTGATGCTATATCTTTAAAATATGTTTTAGTTGGTGGCGTTTATTAATTTTTGTCTATCTTTGTTTTATATATGTGTATTGAATCGACTTTTCATTGTCGTGAATTCTGAATGGCTTATGGTTTTTTGCAACCTGTATTTCACATTGCTATATAGGATTTCTGTTGCCTGCCCATATGTCGGATGATAATATAACGGAGAAAAAATGAATATTGAAAGCATAAGAACCTACTGTCTGTCGCTCCCGCTGGTGACAGAAGACATGCCGTTCGACGATACAACCGTCGTGTTCAGAGTGTTGGGAAAAATATTCCTGTTGCTCGACCTCGACCGTCCGGAATGGGTGTCGATGAAATGTGATGCAGACTTTGCCATAGAGCTGCGAGATGCCCACACAGAGATAGAAGGCGCCTTCCACATGAATAAGAAATACTGGAACCAGCTGAATCTTTACGGCTTTCTTGATGATGCACTGATAGAGCGGCTTATCCGTCATAGTTACAGTGAGGTGGTGAAGAAAATGACGCGTAAACAGAAGGCGGAAAATCCGGAAATAACGACAGTGGAATAATGTTCAGATTATATATAGCAACATAATCATAACACGATGATATTAAAAGAAATAGCATATTTTCATTCACCGTTTACTTCCAAGTTCGGGGTACCGAAACAGAGTGGACTTGTTGACGAGTTGGAGGGCACGATAGAATTTGCGTCGGAGTTCAGAAACAAAGACATGCTGAGGGGGATAGAAGACTTCGATTATTTGTGGATAATATGGCAGTTTTCTGCCAATCCACATGCTGCCACGAGTCCTCTGGTGAGACCACCGCTGTTGGGCGGAAACGAGAAGGTGGGAGTCTTCGCCAGCCGTTCTCCCTTCCGTCCTAATGCCATGGGATTGTCGTCGGTGCGCCTTTCCCGTGTGGACTATACTGCAGAGGGCGGTCCGCTGCTCTATGTCAGAGGTGCCGACCTGATGGACGGTACACCGATTTTCGACATCAAACCCTACGTCAGCCTTTCTGACTGTCATCCCGAAGCCCGTTGTGGCTTTGTTGACAGCCATGCCATCCGCAGGCTCAGTGTCACCGTGCCTTCTCATGTCAGGAGGCTGTTCACAGAAGAACAGTTGCTGGCGCTTGTGAAAGTGCTCGAACTCGACCCGCGTCCGCATTACCACAACGATCCGTCGAAGACATACGGAATGCCTTATGCAGGGCGGGATGTGAAATTCCGTGTAGAAGGCGATAGGCTCCTTGTTGTGGATGCTTGAACCCAAAACGGTCATTAGGCCGTTCAATGTAATATTTTAGAACTGCTTGCAGTCTTTTGTTTTTTATAAGGCGTCTTTTGTTTGTTTTTAATTCGCAATAGCTCGCTATTACTCATTAAAAGCCAAACAAAATCCATCATTCTAAAAAATCAAGAGCCAAGCAAGCCCTAATGGCCGATTTGGGTTGAAAATGTAAATAATATAATCATTGGCTTACTTGTCAACTAGTAGGATGTCAACGGCATGCGAAACATGAGTTGTCTGCTGTATTGAAAGTCATATGGATGGTGGCCGCTGTCGGGAAAGTGTCAATGCAGACGCTATTTTCTGTTCGTGGCGTTGCATACTTCATATATTATGATTATTTTTGCAGAAACATTTTTCAGAAAAACAAAAAACAGAAAAATATGATTGACGTAAAACAGACGCTGCAGGACAGCGAAGAGAAAATGGAGATGGCAGCCCTCTATCTGGAGGAAGAGTTGAACCGCATCCGTGCCGGACGTGCCAACGTTGCCATTCTCGACTGCGTGAGAGTGGAGTCATACGGCTCAAAAGTGCCTCTTAACCAGGTGGCAAGCGTTTCTGTGCCAGACGCAAGAACGATAGCCATCAAACCTTGGGACAAGAAACAGATCAGAGACATCGAGAAGGCAATCATGGATTCAGAGGTGGGCATCACGCCAGAGAACAACGGTGAAATTATCCGCCTTGCCATTCCACAGCCTACAGAAGAGCGCCGCAAGGAACTTGCCAAACAGTGTAACAAGATCGGTGAGAAAGTGAAGGTACAGGTGCGCAATGTTCGCAGTGACATCAAGGACAAACTGAAGAAAGCCATCAAGGACGGACTTTCTGAGGACAATGAGAAGGACGCTGAGGCTGAATTGCAGAAAATCCACGACAAGTATATCAAGAAGGTGGATGACCTGCTTGCTGCCAAGAACAAGGAGATCATGACCGTATAACGAAACAGAGTATAGATGAGCGACACCGAAGGATTGGTTATCAAGAACACTGGCAGTTGGTACACTGTATTGACTGACGGCGGAAATACCATTGACTGCAAGATAAAGGGCAATTTCAGGCTGAAAGGCATCAGGAGTACCAATCCTGTTGCCGTTGGCGACCGTGTGGAGATCGTGCGCAACCATGAAGGCACAGCCTTCATAACAAACATCTGCGACAGACGCAACTATATCATCCGCAAATCGTCGAACCTCTCTAAACAGAGCCATATCATAGCAGCCAACGTGGATCAGGCTTTCCTCATCGTGACGGTGAAATATCCTGAGACTTCAACCACCTTCATCGACCGTTTCCTTGCCTCTGCCGAGGCTTATTCCGTGCCGGTGACACTTGTGTTCAACAAGGTGGACCTGTTGCAAGACGACGAGCGCCGCTATCTCGACATGATGGTTACGCTGTATGAAACGGTGGGTTATGACTGTTTGAAAGTGTCGGCAGAAACGAAAGAGGGCATGGACCGCCTGTTGCCGCTGCTGAAAGACAAGATAACGCTCTTCAGCGGTAACAGTGGAGTGGGGAAGAGCACCATGCTCAACTTCATTGTGCCTGGTGCGGAACTGAGGACGGCGGAGATTTCCGACGCCCACAACACGGGAATGCACACTACTACGTTCAGCGAGATGCTTCCGCTGACGGATGGCGGCTGGGTGATTGACACACCGGGCATCAAGGGATTTGGCACTTTCAATATGGAGCCTGAGGAGATTTGTGGATATTTCAAGGAGATATTCAAGTTTTCAAAGGGCTGCCGCTTCAACAATTGCACTCATACCCACGAGCCGGGCTGTGCAGTTCGCAAGGCTGTAGAAGAGCATTATATCGCCGAGAGCCGCTATGTTTCTTATCTAAGTATGCTTGAAGACAAGGAGGAGGGAAAATACCGTGCAGCATACTGATGTGTTAGCAGTCTTGATGGGCATAGAATAATTTCGGAATGTCGTTTTCTGAAATCCGAACAGAGTGTGTCAGATGGGAAGGGAAGTTCCTCTTGACACACTCTGTTTGTATATTAAAAAACACGTTGGCTTGTCTTAAACCCGAATCGGTCATTAGGGCGTTCAATGTAACATTTTACAACTGCTTGCAGTCTTTTGTCTCTTATAAGGCGTCTTTTGCTTGTTTTTAATTTGCAATAGCCCGCTATTGCTCATTAAAAGCCAAACAAAATCAACTCTTCTAAAAATCCAAAATACAAGCAAGCCCTAATGACCTTTGGGTTAAAGGCAAAAGAGAGGAATCACCATCGCCAGATTCTTCCAGTTGGCAAGAGATTTTGCAAATGTGAACCTCAAGGAGAGGGCAAGGGAAAGAGGGAAAAGGGAGGAAGAAAGTCTCAAAAGTCTCAAAAGTCTCAAAGTCTCAAAGTCTCATATAAGCGATAATAAATGTAATAAAAAAGATAATACATTGATATATAATAACTTATATAAAATACCGAATTCCACGTGAGACTTTGAGACTTTGAGACTTTTGAGACTTTCTTGTAAAGACTTTTCCAACGGCTATACATTCTCCGACAAGCAGACTACGGCAAGCTTCACAACTCTGTTCCTGTAAATCCTGCAAATACTATGACATGAGACATGGCAAATGTAGACCTTAAGGAGATGGCAAGAGAGAGGAAAAGAGAGGGCATTTTTTCCAAAATTCCCATTTTCCCATTTTCCCATCTTCCCATATAACGAAAAATAAATGTAATAAAAAAGATAATATATTGATATATAATAACTTATATGAAAACACCATTTCCCGTTGGGAAAATGGGAAAATGGGAAAATGGGAAAAATGTTGAGCAGCAATGCATGAAACCGACGGACGCGGGCAAACGCGTACTGAAGAGACAGAAACCAATGGTTTACGGTCAGCAAAACACCCACATAGGCATGAAGACCCACAGGGTTATAATCGAGGAACAACGCAAAGTGACGGTGAAAAAACAACTTGTTACTGATGACAAATACACCGCATTTTTTTGCCATTTATCTTCATTGCATACAAATATTTTGTCAAAACCGACTTTTTCCATAACTTTGCACCTGTTTTCGCCCACCTGCGGCAATACACCGGAAACGGCAACATCTCAGCATACTTGCCTTCTGGCAGACCGACAAGGCACGCGAGACATGAATCAAGACAAATGATGTTATAGACAATATATGATATTCTTTATCAACGACAACATACGCAACGCACGGACAAATAAAACAAGGACACACGCCACAGGGCGCCCTGCCCTGTTACTTGCCCTGCTCATGATGGTCTGCGCCACAATGACGGCGGCAGCGCAGACCGTGACCGCCGACTCGCTTATCGCAAGGCAGATGAGGGAACATGGAGTGGAATTCTCCAACGACAACTCCGTGACGCTGCTTATGAGCGGACAGGAGAAATTCGACGACATGTTCAAAGCCATCCGCCAGGCAAGAAGCAGCGTACACCTGGAATACTTCAACTTCCGCAACGACTCCATAGCCTCGCTGCTCTTCGACATACTCGCAGAGAAAGCCAGCCAGGGAGTGGAAGTAAGGGCGCTGTTCGACGGATTCGGAAACGACTCCAACAACCAGCCGCTGAAGAAAAGACATCTCGAGAAACTGCGCCAGAGGGGAGTCGACATCCACGAATTCGACCCGCTCCGCTTTCCGTGGGTAAACCACGTGTTCCACAGAGACCACCGCAAGATCGTGGTAATCGACGGAAAAGTGGCATACACCGGAGGAATGAACGTGGCAGACTACTACATCAAGGGCACCGACGTGGTGGGGAAATGGCGAGACATGCACTGCCGTATAGAGGGCGAAGAAGTGAACACGCTACAGAAGATATTCGTGAGGATGTGGAAAAAAGTGACGGGAGAACAGATAGCCGGGGCGAAATACTACCGCGGCACCAGAAACGCCGACTACATCCGCGGACTGAAGCCCGACGCCACACCGACACAGGGCCGCAAGATGGTGGGGATAATAAACCGCGAACCCAGGACGACGAACAAGATAATACGACAGTTCTACACCGACGCCATAAATGATGCGCAAGACAGCATAAAGCTCGTGAACCCGTATCTCACGCTGAACCGCACACTGAAAAAGGCCCTCAGACGGGCGGTGAAAAGAGGAGTGAAGGTGGAGATAATGGTTTCGTCGCACAGCGACATACCGCTCACACCAGACTGCGTGTTCTACAACGTGCACAAACTGATGAAACACGGAGTGGACGTGTGGATATACGAAGACGGATTCCACCACACCAAGATAATAATGGTGGACGGGAAATTCTGCACCGTGGGCAGCGCCAACCTCAACGCCCGGAGCCTCAACTTCGACTACGAGGAAAACGCCGTGATAATCGACCCGCACACCACACGCCAGCTCAACGACATGTTCGAGGCAGACAAGCTCTCGTCGTTCAAGCTCACCCCCGAAAGCTGGAACAGATGGAGAACGCCCTGGAAGAAATTCGTAGGATGGGTGGCACATCTGCTCACACCTTTCCTATAGCAAACACCATCATCAAGGAAATATCCGTCAATCCGCAAATGAAAAAGAAATTCGAAATAAACGTGCCGGGAGGAGCGACCACAGTATTGCTCCACACCTGCTGCGCACCATGCTCAAGCGCCATCATAGAATGTCTGATGAAGAATGGCGTTACACCAGTGATATACTATTCAAACCCGAACATCTACCCGCTTGAAGAATATCTCATCAGAAAAAACGAATGCACCAGATACGCCGACTCGCTCGGACTTACAATCATCGACGACGACTACTGCCACAACGAATGGCTGGCTCACGTGAAAGGACTGGAAAACGAACCTGAGAGAGGCAGACGCTGCAGACGCTGCTTCGAGATGAGACTCAGACGCACAGCCCGCTACGCCCACGAAAACGGCATCCCTGTGGTGACCACCACACTCGCCTCGTCGAGATGGAAAAGCCTGGAACAGATAAACGCCGCCGGACAATGGGCTGTGGAACCATACGACGACGTGGCATGGTGGGAACAGAACTGGCGCAAAGGAGGACTGAGCGAAAGGAGGCTGGAGATAATAAAACAGTATGGCTTCTACAACCAGCAATACTGCGGATGCGAATTCAGCATGACACACGACAAGGACAAAGAACAAGCCACACAACAGCCATCGGGAAACTGACACACACCATATTGGCATATTTTTTGCTTTTAGAGAAGTAAACGGACAGACAAAGGAATATCCATGCCTGACCGCAAACCAAATGAACAAAACATGACAAACAAGTTTTCAGACGAAGTACTCGAAGTGCTCACATTCAGCAAAGAAGAAGCCGCACGGCTGGCAAGTCCAAATGTCATGCCCGAACACCTGCTGCTCGCCATACTGCGCCACAAAAGCGGAGCAGCATGCAGCATGATGCAAAGCATGAACGTGGACCTGAAAGACATGAAGCAGCAGCTGGAGCAGAACGTGGCGGCAGGAAACAACGACCATTCCACCAGCGACAGCATAGAGCTGAGCGAGCAGGCAAGCAACATACTGAAGCTTGCGATACTGCAGGCACGACTCATGGCAACGGAAACCGTGAGCGAGATGCACCTGCTGCTCGCCATACTGCACGACCCAAGAAACAACGGGGCAAAAAACATACTGGAAGAAAGAAAAATCACCTACGACCAAGTTATGGAATACTCAAAGAAACAGGCTGACAACATAACGAAAAACGGCATCGGAATGCAGGAGGAGGAAGAAGAAGACTTCATCGGCAGAACCGGAAGCCAGAACCGGAAACAGGGCGGAGGCTCAACAGCCACCGACACCAAGACCGGCGGTGACACGCCAATACTCGACAACTTCGGCACCGACCTCACACTGGCTGCCGAAGAAGGAAAACTCGACCCCATTGTGGGCAGAGAGAACGAGATAAACAGAGTGTGCGAAATACTTTGCCGCAGAAAGAAAAACAACCCGATACTCATCGGCGAACCAGGAGTGGGAAAAAGCGCCATAGTGGAAGGACTCGCCACGCTCATCGCCAAGAAACACACTTCGCCGGTGCTGTTCAACAAAAGAGTAATGACACTCGACCTGGGAGCACTCGTGGCAGGAACAAAATACCGCGGACAGTTTGAAGAAAGAGTGAAGGCACTGGTAAAGGAAATAGAAAACCACCCCAACATAATTGTGTTCATCGACGAAATCCACACACTCGTGGGGGCAGGGTCAGCACCAGGCACCATGGACGCTGCAAACATGCTCAAACCGGCATTGGCAAGAGGCACCATACAGTGCATCGGAGCTACCACACTCGACGAATACCGCAAGTCGATAGAAAAAGACGGTGCACTGGAGAGGAGATTCCAGAAGGTGATAGTGGAACAGACCACACCTGAGGAAACCATCGACATCCTCACAAACATAAAGGAAAGATACGAACACTACCACGCCGTGAGATACTCCGACGAGGCAATAAAGGCATGCGTGGCATACACTGACAGATACGTCACCGAAAGACAGTTCCCCGACAAGGCGATCGACGCACTCGACGAGGCAGGAGCCAAGGCACACCTGCAGAACGCACAAGTGCCGCCGGAAATCACAGAAACGGAAAAGGAAATAGCCGAGGTGGCGAGAAAGAAACAAAACGCAGTGAGAAACCAGAACTTCGAACTGGCGGCAAGCTTCCGCGACAAGCAGACGGAGCTGCAGCAGAAAATGAAGGAACTGGAACAGAAATACAAAGAAGGAAACTTCAACAACGTAGTCGACGTGACAGAAGACGACGTGGCGAGAGTGGTGTCGGTGATGGCAGGAATACCAGCCGAGAGAATCACTGAGACTGAGAGCGCACGCCTGCGCAATATGGGCGAAACGCTCAAAGGCGACGTGGTGGCACAAGACAGGGCGATAGAAAAGGTGGTGAAAGCCATCCAGCGCAACAGGATTGGACTGAGAGACCCCAACCACCCCATCGGAGCTTTCATGTTCCTCGGACCAACCGGAGTGGGAAAGACATATCTGGCAAAGAAACTTGCAGAAAACATCTTCGGCTCTGCCGACGCGCTTATACGCATCGACATGAGCGAATACAGCGAGAGCTTCAACACATCACGCCTCGTGGGAGCACCTCCAGGATACGTGGGCTACGACGAAGGAGGACAACTCACGGAGAGAGTGCGCCGACGCCCCTACTCCATCGTGCTGCTCGACGAAATCGAGAAAGCACACGGCAACGTGTTCAACATGCTGCTGCAGGTTCTGGATGAAGGAAGGCTTACCGACGGCAACGGAAGGCTCGTTGACTTCAGAAACACCATTATAATAATGACCAGCAATGCCGGAACACGACAGCTCAAAGAGTTCGGACACGGAGTGGGATTCAATGCAGGACGACTATCTGCCGACATGCAGGAGAAAGACAAAGAATACGCACGCAGCATCATACAGAAGAGCCTCAGCAAGCAGTTCAGTCCCGAATTCCTCAACAGGCTCGACGAGATAATAACCTTCGACCAGCTCGATCTGGAAGCGATAAAGAAAATCATCGACATAGAACTCAGGTCGCTCACCCGTAGACTCACAGCTATGGGCTACGAAATATCCATCACCGACAAGGCGAAAGAACTCGTGGCAGAAAAAGGCTACGACGTGCAGTTCGGAGCAAGACCGCTCAAGAGAGCAATACAGACATATATCGAAGACGGGATATGCCAGATGATACTCAACGACGAGCTGAAACCAGGCACAACAATCGACATCGGAAAGGACCCTGACAAAGAAGAACTCACGTTCCAGATAAATTCCGAAAAGAATTAGGAGATTCCAAAAAAGATTGCTATCTTTGCAAAACGCAAGAAAAGAAAACAAAACATACTTTATATCACACACATTCTTATGTACAGAACAAACACGTGCGGAGAGCTGAGACTCTCCGATGCAGGAAAAAAGGTGACGCTCGCCGGATGGGTGCAGCGAAGCCGCAAGATGGGAGGAATGACATTCGTAGACCTGCGCGACAGATACGGCATCACACAGCTGGTCTTCAACGAAGAAGCTGACGCCGAGCTTTGCGCCCTCGCCAACAAACTCGGACGCGAGTACTGCATCCAGGTGGAAGGAACAGTGAACGAGAGACAGAGCAAAAACAACAAGATACCTACAGGCGACATCGAAATCACAGCCGACAAGCTCAACATCCTAAGCCAGAGCGCAACACCGCCGTTCACAATCGAGGACAATACCGACGGTGGAGACGACATCAGAATGAAATACCGCTATCTCGACCTCAGAAGACCATGCGTGCGCCACAACCTCGAACTGCGCCACCGCATGACCATACTCATAAGAAACTTCCTCGACAGCAAGGACTTCATCGAAGTGGAGACCCCTATACTCATCGGAAGCACACCTGAGGGAGCACGCGACTTCGTCGTGCCCTCGAGAATGAACCCAGGACAGTTCTACGCCCTGCCACAGAGCCCGCAGACACTGAAGCAGCTGCTCATGGTGAGCGGATTCGACAGATACTTCCAGATAGCGAAATGCTTCCGCGACGAAGACCTCAGAGCCGACAGACAGCCCGAATTCACACAGATAGACTGCGAGATGTCGTTCGTAGACCAAGACGATGTAATCGACCTCTTCGAGGATATGGCACGCCACATCTTTAAAGAAGTGCGCGGAGTGGAACTGCCGGCAAAGCTGCAGCAGATGACATGGCACGAAGCAATGAGACGCTTCGGAAGCGACAAGCCTGACCTCAGATTCGGAATGGAATTCGTGGAACTGATGGACGAGCTGAAAGGCACAGGAGAGTTCGCCGTGTTCAACGACGCTGAATACATCGGAGGAATATGCGCGCCAGGATGTGCAAGCTACACACGCAAACAGCTCGACCAGCTCGCCGACTTCGTGAAGAAACCACAAGTGGGAGCAAAGGGACTGGTATGGATAAAGGTGAACGAAGACGGAACGACAAAGAGCAGCATCGACAAGTTCTATACACCAGAAGTGTTCGCCAAAGTGGTGGAGAAAGCAGAAGCAAAGCCAGGCGACCTCATACTCATCCTCAGCGGTGACAAGGCAAACAAGACGAGAACACAGCTGTGCAGCCTACGACTCGAAATGGCAGACAGACTCGGACTGAAAGACAAAAACAAGTTCGAATGCCTCTGGATTGTCGACTTCCCACTCTTCGAATGGAGCGACGAGGAGCAGAGACTCATGGCTACGCACCATCCGTTCACAATGCCAAACCCTGACGACATACCACTGCTCGACGAGCATCCGGAGAGAGTGAGGGCAAAAGCATACGACTTCGTGTGCAACGGAATCGAAGTGGGAGGAGGAAGCCTCCGTATCCACGACGGACAGCTACAGGAGAAAATGTTCAAAATCTTGGGCTTCACACCCGAAAGGGCAATGGCACAGTTCGGATTCCTCATCAACGCATTCAAATACGGAGCACCACCTCACGCAGGACTCGCTTTCGGACTCGACCGATTCGTGTCAATCATGGCTGGACTCGACTCTATACGCGACTGCATAGCATTCCCGAAGAACAACAGCGGACGAGACGTAATGCTCGAAGCACCGTCGGAGCTGGATGACAAACAGTTGAAGGAATTGCAGATTTCTGTTGATGTAAATCAAGAAAACGCCGAATAGAGCCTACATAATGTAACTTTATCACCAAATAATGAAACAAAAGCAAAATAATGTAATAAAAAAACATTATATTTGCATCAGCTATTTATAAAGTAATGAGTCACAAAGACTTGTCACGGATTTAAATTTTATCATTATGACAGAAAGAAAAGTTACAGAAAAGAAGGTTGCTGCAAAGCCAACAGCTAAGAAAACAACAAGAAGAACAGCCACCAAGAAGGTTGCTTCAACATTCATGATCGATGCAATGAGCGTAGGTTTCAAGGCTGGTGACGTTTATCAGACGCTGAAAGACGCTGAGAACGCACTGAGTGTGGAAGAAATCGCAAAGGCAGCAAATATCACGACAGAGGAAACTCTGCTCGGAATGGGATGGCTGCTCAAAGAAGGCAAGATCAAAGGAGAGGACAACAAATTTCTCTTGGCATAAGAAACTGCTCCGAAAGGAGAAAACCGTCAAGGGCAAAAATAAGACGAACAGAAGGGCTGGCGATATTGTAACATATCTCCAGTCCTTTTTTTACGATGATATGAGCTACGAACAGGAAATAAAAGAACTTCTATTCGAAGCAGGCAAAGAAGGATTGTCTGCAAAGAAAATCGCACGCCATATCTTCAACAAACACAACGGACTATTTGAAACTATTCCATACGACGAGGTTTATAAGGCTGTGCAATACTGCATAGCCAAAAACAACAAATCCGCAAAACCGTTCATAGAAAAGGCAGAACGATGGGGCTACTACAAACTCACCGAAAAATCAAGCCACGACACCCAGCTGCTGCTGCAATTCAAAGAAGGATACAACGAAGAACAAGAGGCAGAGAACGGGAAAGACGACCATGTATGCGAAGACCTCTCACTATCACTATTTTGAGTCAGAAACCTAAATTTCAAACAAATCAAACTATAAAAAAACTATAATACAACTATGAGAAGACAATATTTCCTAGGCATAGATCTTGGCAGCTCATCAGTAAAAGCATCGCTAGTAGACGCTGAAACAGGAAAATGCGCCGCCACGACTTTTTATCCGGAACATGAAGCACCAATCATCGCAGTGAAGAGCGGATGGGCAGAACAAGACACCGACATGTGGTGGGAAAACTGCAAACTATGCATCAAGAAAGTAAAGGAGATGGCAAATGCCAGCGCCGAAGACATAAAGGCTATCGGCATCTCGTATCAGATGCACGGACTGGTGTGTGTAGACAAAGACATGAAGGCGCTTCGACCGGCCATAATATGGTGTGACTCAAGGGCTGTGCCATACGGCGAGAGGGCTTTCAACGACCTCGGAGCCGACAGATGTCTGGGGCATCTGCTCAACTCTCCAGGCAATTTCACCGCAGCAAAACTGGCATGGGTGAAGGAGAACGAACCGGAACTATTCTCCAAAATATACAAATTCATGCTGCCTGGCGACTTCATAGCCATGAAACTGAGCGGAACGATAAACACCACGGCAAGCGGACTGAGCGAAGGAATACTATGGGACTTCAAAGAAAGGAAGACCGCAGACTTCGTGCTCGACTACTACGGAATAGACCGCAAACTGGTGGCTGACATAGTGCCTACATTCAGCGTACAATGCGAAGTGTCGGCAGAAGCAGCAGCCGAAACAGGACTACAAGAAGGCACGCCAATAAGCTACAGAGCTGGTGACCAGCCAAACAACGCACTGAGCCTCAACGTGTTCAATCCTGGAGAAATAGCCTCAACGGCAGGCACATCAGGAGTGGTATATGGCGTGTTGGGAAAAGTGGCATACGACAAGAAAAGCCGGGTAAACACCTTCGCACACGTGAACTACACAGCAGAGACGGACCGTCTCGGCGTGTTGCTCTGTATCAACGGAACTGGAATTCTCAACGCTTGGATAAGGCGCAACATCGCACCGGAAGGAATTTCATACACTGAGATGAACGATATGGCTGCCAACGTAGCAATAGGGTCTGAAGGCGTATCGGTAATCCCCTTTGGCAACGGAGCGGAAAGAGTGCTCGAAAACAGAGAGACAGGATGTTCCGTCAATGGTCTGAACTTCAACAAGCACACCAAAGCCCACATCATCCGAGCGGCACAGGAGGGCATAGTTTTCAGTTTCTGCTATGGAATGGAAATAATGAAAAAGATGGGCATGGACATCAGGAAAATTCATGCCGGCAGGGCAAACATGTTCCTCAGCCACGTCTTTCGCAATACGCTGGCCGGAGTGAGCGGAGCACAGATAGAGCTATACGAGACCGACGGCAGCGTGGGAGCAGCAAAGGGCGCAGGTATGGGTTGCGGATACTATAAGGACAACAATGAGGCTTTTACTTCGCTGGAAAAACTTGCTGTGATAAATCCCGACGAAAACCACCGCTCGGAATATCTCGAAGCCTATGCTGAATGGAAAGAGAAATTGGTAAAGATGCTTTAACCCAAATCGCTTTCTATGTTAATATCCAAATGTTTTGACCATTATTTTCAATTTATGCTGAGATTTTATATTCAGGGGTGAATGTTTGGCGATTTCTGACCATGGCTGTGACCAAATGTACAAGTTTGTTCTTGACATTGTTCAGTGCAACCTGCTTCTTCTTTCCTCGTTCTACGAGGCGCATGTAGTACCTCGCCATAATGGGATTGAAGTTGACGGCAGCTAGTGCCGCTTGCGTCAGCATGGCCTTTATCTGGCGGTTAGCCATATAATGTACATGCGGATCGGAATGCACACTGGTTCCCGAATCTTTGCCAAATGGAGCTAGGCCGTAATAGCAGGCAATCTTGCGTGAGTCGTAGTTGAAACGCCGGAAGTTGTCGGTGTACACCATCAGGCACACAGCGTTCTGCGTTCCTATGCCAGGCACCGAGGTCACGATGGTGAACACCTCGGTGAGTTCCTCGTCCGACTTGATGAGATCGGCAATGCGCTTATCTATCTTCTCTATCTCCTTATTGAGTTCAGAGACGATGTGCCGTCCGCTCTGCGAAATCATTGTCTTGACTGGCGACTTCTCCATAGTGAGTCGCTTTTCGCCTCTACGCACCTGGAAACTGCATCTGTGTCTTACGATCATCTGACGGTATAGGAACAGCTCACGCAGTTGTGTAAGCGACTCGCTAAGAGGCTCGTACATAACGGCTTTATCGTAATTCCTCATGGCGTATTCTGCAATCATCGAGGCGTCAGCACGGTCAGACTTCAATCGTCTAAGACCAGATGCGTCTTTGATGCTCTTTGCGTTCTCAAGCCACATGTCGTAGCCTTTACCGTAGAGGAAGTTGCACAGTCCCTTGCTGTAGTCGCCCGTGTTCTCGCCACAGAAGAGCCACAAGGACGAGTCGATACCGCAGGAATTCTGCTCAACCCACTTGACCAACTGCCTATAGCCAGACACGGTTGTCTTGAACTCGTTGAACACTCTAGCAGCGGTTTCTGCCAGTCCGTCTGCAAAAAGGATAGCCACATCAACTTTTTCTTTCGAAAAATCAACTCCGATAAATAAATTCTTCATAACTTTGTACGAGTTATATTGTGTAGAATTGGTCAATAGTTGTATGGACTAACACTCTAACAAGGCTCAGAGCCGATAACTTTCTATCTGGTCTTTGCAACTATGTCGATGAGGACCTAAACGATTTATAGCTTTACGGCTGGGTCATTAGCTGGTTTACCTCTTCGACAGACCGATTCTACCTTTTTACAACAAAGGTACGAAACTGTCTTTAGCAATCATAGTTTTACCTTGATTATTTTGGAGTTTATGCGACTTCGTCGCAATCTTCTGCAAACTTAGAGGTCATTAGGCCGTTTAATGTATAATTTTAATAACTGCTTGCAGTCTTTTGCTTTTTATAAGGCGTCTTTTGCTCGTTTTTAATTCGCAATAGCCCGCTATTACTCATTAAAAGCCAAACAAAATCCACTCTTCTAAAAAACAAAATCCATGCAAGCCCTAATGACCTCTAAGTTTGCAGAAGATTGCGACGAAGTCGCATAAACTCCAAAATAATCAAGGTAAAACTATGATTGCTAAAGACAGTTTCGTACCTTTGTTGTAAAAAGGTAGAATCGGTCTGTCGAAGAGGTAAACCAGCTAATGACCCAGCCGTAAAGCTATAAATCGTTTAGGTCCTCATCGACATAGTTGCAAAGACCAGATAGAAAGTTATCGGCTCTGAGCCTTGTTAGAGTGTTAGTCCATACAACTATTGACCAATTCTACACAATATAAC
Organism: Prevotella sp. LMAG:51; assembly: GCF_008680225.1. Classification (NCBI taxonomy): domain Bacteria; kingdom Pseudomonadati; phylum Bacteroidota; class Bacteroidia; order Bacteroidales; family Prevotellaceae; genus Prevotella; species Prevotella sp. LMAG:51. Next base: position 32,191 of record NZ_NALQ01000025.1, read on the forward strand.
TCGTACAAAGTTATGAAGAATTTATTTATCGGAGTTGATTTTTCGAAAGAAAAAGTTGATGTGGCTATCCTTTTTGCAGACGGACTGGCAGAAACCGCTGCTAGAGTGTTCAACGAGTTCAAGACAACCGTGTCTGGCTATAGGCAGTTGGTCAAGTGGGTTGAGCAGAATTCCTGCGGTATCGACTCGTCCTTGTGGCTCTTCTGTGGCGAGAACACGGGCGACTACAGCAAGGGACTGTGCAACTTCCTCTACGGTAAAGGCTACGACATGTGGCTTGAGAACGCAAAGAGCATCAAAGACGCATCTGGTCTTAGACGATTGAAGTCTGACCGTGCTGACGCCTCGATGATTGCAGAATACGCCATGAGGAATTACGATAAAGCCGTTATGTACGAGCCTCTTAGCGAGTCGCTTACACAACTGCGTGAGCTGTTCCTATACCGTCAGATGATCGTAAGACACAGATGCAGTTTCCAGGTGCGTAGAGGCGAAAAGCGACTCACTATGGAGAAGTCGCCAGTCAAGACAATGATTTCGCAGAGCGGACGGCACATCGTCTCTGAACTCAATAAGGAGATAGAGAAGATAGATAAGCGCATTGCCGATCTCATCAAGTCGGACGAGGAACTCACCGAGGTGTTCACCATCGTGACCTCGGTGCCTGGCATAGGAACGCAGAACGCTGTGTGCCTGATGGTGTACACCGACAACTTCCGGCGTTTCAACTACGACTCACGCAAGATTGCCTGCTATTACGGCCTAGCTCCATTTGGCAAAGATTCGGGAACCAGTGTGCATTCCGATCCGCATGTACATTATATGGCTAACCGCCAGATAAAGGCCATGCTGACGCAAGCGGCACTAGCTGCCGTCAACTTCAATCCCATTATGGCGAGGTACTACATGCGCCTCGTAGAACGAGGAAAGAAGAAGCAGGTTGCACTGAACAATGTCAAGAACAAACTTGTACATTTGGTCACAGCCATGGTCAGAAATCGCCAAACATTCACCCCTGAATATAAAATCTCAGCATAAATTGAAAATAATGGTCAAAACATTTGGATATTAACATAGAAAGCGATTTGGGTTAAAAGCCAAACAAAATCCACTCTTATAAAAACACAAAATCCAAGCAAGCCCTAATGACCTCTAAGTTTGCAGAAGATTGCGACGAAGTCGCATAAACTCCAAAATAATCAAGGTAAAACTATGATTGCTAAAGACAGTTTCGTACCTTTGTTGTAAAAAGGTAGAATCGGTCTGTCGAAGAGGTAAACCAGCTAATGACCCAGCCGTAAAGCTATAAATCGTTTAGGTCCTCATCGACATAGTTGCAAAGACCAGATAGAAAGTTATCGGCTCTGAGCCTTGTTAGAGTGTTAGTCCATACAACTATTGACCAATTCTACACAATATAACTCGTACAAAGTTATGAAGAATTTATTTATCGGAGTTGATTTTTCGAAAGAAAAAGTTGATGTGGCTATCCTTTTTGCAGACGGACTGGCAGAAACCGCTGCTAGAGTGTTCAACGAGTTCAAGACAACCGTGTCTGGCTATAGGCAGTTGGTCAAGTGGGTTGAGCAGAATTCCTGCGGTATCGACTCGTCCTTGTGGCTCTTCTGTGGCGAGAACACGGGCGACTACAGCAAGGGACTGTGCAACTTCCTCTACGGTAAAGGCTACGACATGTGGCTTGAGAACGCAAAGAGCATCAAAGACGCATCTGGTCTTAGACGATTGAAGTCTGACCGTGCTGACGCCTCGATGATTGCAGAATACGCCATGAGGAATTACGATAAAGCCGTTATGTACGAGCCTCTTAGCGAGTCGCTTACACAACTGCGTGAGCTGTTCCTATACCGTCAGATGATCGTAAGACACAGATGCAGTTTCCAGGTGCGTAGAGGCGAAAAGCGACTCACTATGGAGAAGTCGCCAGTCAAGACAATGATTTCGCAGAGCGGACGGCACATCGTCTCTGAACTCAATAAGGAGATAGAGAAGATAGATAAGCGCATTGCCGATCTCATCAAGTCGGACGAGGAACTCACCGAGGTGTTCACCATCGTGACCTCGGTGCCTGGCATAGGAACGCAGAACGCTGTGTGCCTGATGGTGTACACCGACAACTTCCGGCGTTTCAACTACGACTCACGCAAGATTGCCTGCTATTACGGCCTAGCTCCATTTGGCAAAGATTCGGGAACCAGTGTGCATTCCGATCCGCATGTACATTATATGGCTAACCGCCAGATAAAGGCCATGCTGACGCAAGCGGCACTAGCTGCCGTCAACTTCAATCCCATTATGGCGAGGTACTACATGCGCCTCGTAGAACGAGGAAAGAAGAAGCAGGTTGCACTGAACAATGTCAAGAACAAACTTGTACATTTGGTCACAGCCATGGTCAGAAATCGCCAAACATTCACCCCTGAATATAAAATCTCAGCATAAATTGAAAATAATGGTCAAAACATTTGGATATTAACATAGAAAGCGATTTGGGTTTAAGCGATAAGAGAGTGGCTTGTTGATGGTTTTGAGGGCCGCCGGTGTCAATCTTCAGTCTTCTTGAGATACTGGTCAAGAAGCAGGATGCCCTTCTCGGTGCAGAAGCCGCGCAGCAACACTATGAAGAAGTTGCAGAAGATGTCGCTCAGCGAATATTTTTCGTAGAGAGCCTTCTTGAAGCTCGCGTCCATCATTGAGTCGCAGATGTCCTGCAGGATTTCGTAGTTCAGCTCAGGCACGAAATATCCGTTCTCTATGCAGCGCTTCACGAAAAGCAGCGACTCCCTCTGCTGTTCCTCGTGGCGCGACCGCAGATATGCCGTCACCTTGTCGTATTTCTCAAGTTCAGTGAGGAAGAGAGGGGAGAGGTTGTCGAGGTCAGCGAATTTAAGCTTGAAGAACGTCACCACGATGTCGATTTCGTTTTCCGCCGTCAGCGCATATTCCTGGATATGCCTTAAAAGTTCTTCATGGTCGTGCCGCGCACCCGCAAGCAGCAGGTCCTCCTTCTTGTCGTACACCTCATATAGAGTGCGCTTCGATATCGACAGCGCCGCTGCGATGTCGTCCATCTTCACTGCCTTTATGCCCCTCTGTTTGAAGAGCGGCATTGCCGTGCGCAGAATCCTGAGCTTCAGCTCCTGGCGATGTTCAGATATGTTGTTGTGGTCTGTTTGCATTTCCTTCATTGCGTTTTGATTTTACAAAGATAATAAAATATTTGTTATTTTTCTTCGTGCGCCAAGTTTTTTAGTAATTTTGCAAAAACTCGTCAATTGGACGAACGGACATCCGGCAATGGCGGATTGTGGGGAAATATCCTCGCTGGCTTGTCAATTCGAGTGATAATGACACAAACAATTAATTCTTAAATTTCTTATGGTAAAAATCACAAAAGAAGCAGCGCTGGCCTATCATGAGGGAATGCGCCCAGGAAAAATCGAAGTCAAGCCTACCAAGGCTTACAGCACCCAGACCGACCTGAGTCTGGCATATTCGCCCGGTGTGGCTTCCCGTGTCTGGAAATACAGCAGAATCCCGACGATGCTTACAAATATACCGACAAAGGAAACCTCGTAGCCGTGATCAGCAACGGCACAGCAGTGCTCGGACTTGGAGACATCGGGGCAATGAGCGGAAAACCTGTGATGGAGGGCAAGGGACTGCTCTTCAAGATATATGGTGGCATCGACGTGTTCGACATCGAGATAGCTGAGAAAGACCCGGAGAAATTCTGCGAGACCGTGGAGCGCATAGCGCCCACCTTCGGCGGAATAAACCTGGAAGACATCAAGGCACCGCAATGCTTCTACATAGAAGAGAGGCTGAAACGCACACTCGACATACCGGTGATGCACGACGACCAGCACGGCACGGCGATAATATCGGCGGCAGGACTCAAAAACGCACTCGAAGTGAACGGCAAAGACATTGCCAAGGTCAAGATCGTGGTGAACGGAGCCGGAGCCGCAGCCATATCATGCACAAAGATGTATGTGGCACTCGGAGCCAAGACAGAAAACATACTGATGCTCGACTCCAAGGGAGTGATAACCAGCGACAGGGAAAACCTGACCGAACAGAAGAAGCTTTTTGCCACCGACAGGCGTGACGTGCACACCCTCGAAGAGGCGATAAAAGGAGCCGACGTGTTTGTGGGACTCTCAAAAGGCAACGTGCTCACGCAAGACATGATACGCTCAATGGCAGAACAGCCAATCGTATTCGCACTTGCAAACCCCGTGCCCGAAATATCATACGAAGACGCCATGGCAAGCCGTCCCGACGTGCTCATGAGCACAGGCGCTCCGACTACCCTAACCAGATAAACAACGTGATAGGATTCCCATACATCTTCCGTGGAGCACTCGACGTGCACGCAACGGCAATCAACGAGGAGATGAAGCTGGCGGCAGTACACGCCATCGCAGATCTGGCGAAACAACCGGTGCCCGACGTGGTGAACGATGTGTACCACGTGAACAACCTCACCTTCGGACCTCTCTACTTTATCCCAAAACCCGTTGACCCGCGACTCATCACAGAAGTATCGGCAGCAGTGGCAAAGGCGGCAATCGACAGTGGAGTGGCAAGGACGACAATCACCGACTGGGCGGCATACAAGAACAAGCTGCGCGAGATGCTCGGACAAGAGACAAAGCTCACCCAGAAACTATACGATACCGCGCACAAACACCCGCAGAGAGTGGTCTTCGCCGAGGGACTGCACCCCACGATGCTCAAGGCGGCAGTGCAGGCAAAGGCAGAAGGCATCTGCCAGCCGATACTGCTCGGCAACGACGAACGCATAAAGAAACTCGCAAAAGAACTCGACCTGAGCCTCGACGGAGTGGAAATAGTGAACCTTCGCCACGACAGAGAGCGGAGCGTCGCGAACGCTATGCCCACATCCTGGCAGAGAAACGACAGAGAGAAGGCTACACGCTCGACGGGGCAAACGACAAGATGTTCGAGCGCAACTACTTCGGAATGATGATGGTGGAGACTGGCGACGCCGACGCCTTCATAACAGGACTCTACACAAAATACTCAAACACCATAAAAGTGGCAAAAGAAGTGGTTGGCATACAGCCGGGTACTCACACTTCGCCACGATGCACATCCTGAACACAAGCAAAGGAGTGTATTACATCTCTGACACGCTCATCAACCGTCATCCCGACAAAGACACGCTCATGGACGTGGCGAAACTGAGCGCTGCCACAGTGCGCTTCTTCAACGAAGAGCCGAACATAGCCATGATAAGCTACTCCAACTTCGGAACAGACGACTGCGGAAGTCCGCTGCAGGTGCACGAGACGGTGGCTGCCATGCAGAAACAATTCCCGGAGCTGGCCATCGACGGAGAAATGCAGATAAACTTTGCCCTCAACAGAGAACTGCGAGATGCCAAATTCCCGTTCTCACGCCTCAAGGGCAAAGACGTGAACACACTCGTGTTCCCAAATCTGAGCAGCGCCAACGGAGCATACAAACTGCTCCAGGGACTGAACACCGATGCCGAGATAATCGGTCCGATACAGATGGGACTCAACAAGCCGATACACTTCACCGACTTTGAAAGCTCCGTGCGCGACATAGTGAACGTTACGGCAGTGGCGGTAATCGACGCATACGTGGCAAAACTCAAGGCAAAACACAATGCGTGACAAGCGGTCTGAATGAGAAAACGGACGGGCAAGACCATTTGTGGGAAATTCAGAAACAGGCCAAACACACACACCACAGAAAGGATGTGGAAACAAGAAAACACCGGGGAAAAGGCAGAATTGTCGCTCCTCGGTGTTTTTACCATTACTTATTTCGATTATACCCTTGCAGTTCAGATAAAATGAGTATTTTTGCAGAGATAAACACAAGCCAGCGGCAAAATGAGCACCGAAGGCGGATTACGAATTAAACAGAAACATAAATTATGAAGAAAATTTTATTGCTGGCGATAGGATTCCTGATGACCATGACGGCAAGCGCACAGTTTGAACAAGGAAAATACTATTGCAACGGCTCACTGACAGGAATCAATCTGAGCTACAGCGGAGCAGAGAAAGCTTAGCCTCGGAGTGGAGGCAAAGGGCGGATATCTGGTGGCAGACAACTGGATGGCACTGGTCATGGCAGGCTACAGCCACGACGAAGACGTGGATGACAAGTTCGCTGTCGGAGTGGGGGGCCGTTACTACATAATACAGAACGGACTGTATATGGGCCTCAACGCCCGTCTCGTGCATGGCGGAACGGATACAACGACATCATGCCGGGACTGGAGCTCGGATACGCATTCTTCCTCGGAAAGAGCGTAACGATAGAACCGTCAGTATATTACGACCAGTCGATAAAGAACCACTCAGACTATTCGAAAGTGGGACTGCGCATCGGAGTGGGAGTGTATCTGTAGGAAAACAAGACCTGTTCCTGACCTTATTTAAATAAGGTTAGGAGAAGTTCAACCCGTCAACTTTAATAATTAAGAACAAAACATAATGTACACAGTAGAAGAATTGGAAGACAAGCTCATCGACCTGGCTTTCGCGGAAGACATCGGCGACGGTGACCACACCACGCTATGCTGCATACCAGAAGACGCAATGGGCAAATCACACCTCCTCATCAAAGAAGACGGCATACTGGCCGGAGTAGAGGTGGCAAAAAAATGTTTGACAGATTTGACAACACCATGAAAGTGGAGGTGTTGATAGGTGATGGAGCCGAAGTGAAAAAAGGCGACATCGCAATGGTATAGACAGGAAAGGTGCGTCGCTGCTACAGACAGAGCGGCTCATGCTCAACATCATGCAGAGAATGAGCGGCATCGCCACGATGACACACAAATACGTGGAGAAGCTGAAAGGCACAAAGACACACGTGCTCGATACACGCAAGACGACACCTGGAATGCGTATGTCTCGAAAAGCAGGCAGTGAAGATAGGTGGAGGAATGAACCACAGAATAGGTCTCTTCGACATGATACTGCTCAAAGACAACCACGTGGACTTCGCTGGAGGTATAACAAACGCTATCGACCGCTGTCATGCATATCTGAAAGAGAAAAACCTCGACCTGAAGATTGAGCTGGAAGTGAGAAACTTCGATGAGCTTAACCAGGTGCTCACACATGGAGGAGTAAATCGCATAATGCTCGACAACTTCTCTGTGGCAGACACTAAGAAGGCCGTGGAACTCATTGGCGGACGCTATGAAACTGAGTCTAGCGGAGGAATAACGTTCGACACTATACGCGACTATGCGGAATGTGGCGTCGATTTCATCTCTGTGGGGCTCTCACACACTCGGTGAAGGGACTCGACATGAGTTTCAAGGCTTGTTGAAAGGAATTCAAATAACAATAATTTTTTTGAAGAGTCAATATCATGAGAAAACTGTTTTTATCATTACTGTTATGTACAGGCGTGATCAACGCTCTGGCCTGCACCAACTTCATAGTGGGAAAGAAGGCAAGTGCCGACGGTTCGGTGATGTGTACCTATAGCGCCGACGACTACGGCATGTTCCTGGACTATGCCATTACCCCGCGGCAAACACGCCAAAGGGGAGATGCTGCAAATCTACGACTGGGATACAAAGGAATATCACGGACAGATACCACAGGCGGCAGAGACCTACAATGTGATAGGAAACATCAACGAATATCAGGTGACTATCGAGAAACCACTTTCGGAGAAGAGAAGAAATGGTGGACACGACGGGAATCTTGATTACGGTTCGCTGATCTATATCGCGCTGCAGCGCTCCAAAACAGCCC